>NZ_JBSRTQ010000121.1:0-13339 GCF_055129145.1 Albimonas sp.
TACAAGATGCCCGGCGGCAACACCCTCTGGGAAGAACTGGTGCGGCGCTATGATCGCGGCGTGGCCGAGGTCGCCGCGATGCGCGCGCAATGGGCGACGCTCAAGCCCAAGATCGATGCCGAGCGCTGGACCAAGACCGATGTCTTTCTGGGCGTGCAGCAGCGCGAGGCGTTGTGGTGGCGCGATGCCAGCCTTGCCTATTGGATGTCGCTCAACGGACTGAAACTGCCTGCGGGATCACCAGCCCCGCAGCACAGCCTCGAGCACTACAAGCAGCTGCGCTTCCCGTTTCCCCCCGGCAACCCTCAGTAACGGCTCAGCAGCGTTTGCCGGCCGCCCAGTCGATCGCGTTGCCGATCAGCGTGCGATGCAGCGGCTCGGCATAGCTTTGCGCCTGATGGCCCAGCGCGGAGAACACCGACCGGCCCTTTGCCACGCAGCGGGTCCAGACGATCGGGTGCAACGCGCCCATCCGCTGTTCGGGAACGGGGCGATAGCTGGCCTCGTCGAGCGTCGCGAGGATGCGCGTGCCCTGGCCGGTCGGCACCCGGTCGAATGTGTACCACTCCTCGGTGCGGGTCCATTTGACCGGGATGCCGCGCATCACCCGGTGTCCGGGCTCGGTGACGTGGATGTCGCCCTGCTGAAACTGGTCGGGCTTCGAGGTGTGCCCGTTGAAATGCACGCCCAGCAGCGCGTCGCGGTACCAGGTCCAGTCGTAGGTGTGGTCGCCGCCCGCGCCATGCAGCAGCACGACGCCGCCACCTGTTTCCACCCATTGCCGGAACGCCTTGCGCTGGTCGTCGGTGAAGATGTTGCCGCTGTTCGAATTGAGCACGACGACGCGGAATTTCGCCAGATCGCGCGGGTTCATGATCGCGGCGTTCTCGGTGGCGAAGACATCGCGCCCGCCGTCATTGGCGATCTGCTGGACGGCCTTGGTGGCGGCGACGATCTGCTCGTCATCGCGAAAGCCGTTGGTCTTGGACAGCACCAGCACCGCGCCGCGCTTCAACGGCGGCACCTGCGGCGCGACCTCGTCCATCACCGGTGTCGGCCAGTATTTCGGGTTCTTGACATAGGGCGCCTGTTGCAGCGCCATGGCTATCAGGATTTCGATCATATCTCGCCTTTCCGTTCATCTCAGTTTATTGGGCGCAGCCTGGGCTTTGGCCCGAAAGTCCCTTCGTTTCCGAAAGAATGCGCATGAAAGAACCTCGCGGCCCCCGGCGTCAGCGCAACGTTCCGACGATCAGCGATGTGGCGGCGCATGCCGGTGTTTCGCCGATGACGGTCAGCCGGGTGATCAACGCCGAAACCAATGTGCGCGACGAAACCCGGCGGCGGGTGGAAGAAGCGATCGCCGCGCTGAATTATGCGCCCAACGCCGCAGCGCGAACGCTGGCCGGCGGCGATGATATCCGCATCGGCCTGCTCCACTCGAACCCCTCGTTCGCCTATCTCAGCGAGTTTCTGGTCGGCAGCCTCGATCAGGCCAGCCGCAGCAACGTCCATCTGGTGGTCGAAAAATGCGACGAGGATGGCGGCGAGGCGGCTGCGATCGATCACCTGCTGCGCGGACGGATCGATGGCGTGGTGCTGCCGCCCCCGCTCAGCGATTCGCTTCCCATCCTCTCGGCGCTCAAGGAACGCAGCATTCCCGTGGTCGCGGTGGCGACGGGGCGCGCGCCAGACTGGGCGCTCTCGGTGAGCATCGACGACCGGCAGGCGGCGTATGACATGACCCGGCATCTGGTCCAGCTGGGCCATGCGCGCATCGGCTTCATCACCGGCAACCCCAACCAGACCGCGAGCGCCGAGCGGCTGGAGGGCTATCGCGCCGCGCTGAAGGAAGCGGGGTTGAGCGCCGCAGCGGATCTGGTCGCCGACGGCCTGTTCACCTATCGCTCGGGCCTCGATGCCGCAGAACAGCTGCTTGAGCGTGCCGATCCGCCGACTGCGATCTTTGCCGCGAACGATGACATGGCCGCCGCGACAGTGGCCATTGCGCATCGCAAGGGGCTCGACGTACCGGGCGATCTGACGGTGTGCGGGTTCGATGACACCGCGCTTGCCACGACGATCTGGCCCGAACTGACCACGATCCGCCAGCCGGTGATCGAGATGTCGCGCCAGGCGGTTGAGCTGCTGGTCCGCACCATCCGGGGCGGCAAGGGGGCAAGCAAGGATTGCGAGCACGTGCTCGCCGATTACGAGCTGATCCGCAGGCAGTCCGACGCGGCCCCGCGCCGTCGCCCGACGACGCGCAAGCCGCGCTGACCGGATGGGCATCAGCCCTTCATATCTTCCAGCTCGACTCCGCGGGTCTCGACCACCATCTTGCTGACGAAGAAGAACGAAACCGCCGCGAAGAAGGCATAGCCCATATAGGTGAAGGCAAGGCCCGGCGAGGCGGCCAGCGTCGGGAAGCTCACCGAAATCGCGGCATTGGCGATCCATTGCGCAAAGCCTGCCACCGCCAGCCCCGAGCCGCGGATCTGGTTGGGGAACATCTCGCCCAGCATCACCCACATGATCGGACCCCAGCTGAGGTTGAAGAAGATCACGTAAAGGTTGGCGGCGATCAGCGCGATGACGCCATTGTTGCCGGGCAGCGATACGCCGCCGTCCGCGCCGGTAACCGCGGTCGAGAACGCATAAGCGACGACCGCCAGGGTCACAGCCATGCCCGCCGAACCCAGCAGCAGCAATGGCTTGCGGCCGACCCGGTCGACCAGCAGGATGGTCGCAAGGCATGCGCCGATCGAAAGCACGCCCGACAGGATGTTGGTCACCGCGAGATCGGTCCGCTCCAGCTTGATGCCGCCCGGATCCTCGGGAACCATCCGCATCGGCCCCTCTTCGGCCCGCAGGAACGGCACCAGTCCGGCGTCGCGGGTCAGAAGCCCGTGCCCCCAGCTCACCAGTCCCGCGGCGAGCCCGATGGCCGCCGCCGCGCCGGCCGCGAGCGCCGCCTGGCGCGCCCAGCCGCGCCGGGAGTGGAAATCATATCCGTAGGGGTCGCCCGCGAGGTCGGCCATGTAGATCGCGCCTGTCTGTTCGGCCCGGTCCCCCGGTGTTCCGGGTGGGCGCGGGCAATTCTGCTCGAGCCCGCCCGGCGTCCCGTGCGCTTCAGCGCATCTCGTCCAGAGGGGTCACGCCTAGGATACCCAATCCCGCCGCAATGACAACCGAAACGGCGCGCACCAGCGCCAATCGGGCCGCCGTGCCCTCGGGATCGGCCTCCTGCACGTAGCGCAGCCGGTGCTCGTCCTTGCCGCGGTTCCACATGCCGTGGAAATCCGACGCGAGTTCATAGAGGTAGAAGGCGATCCGGTGCGGCTCATGATGGCGGGCCGCCGCCTCCACCAGCCGCGGCCACTCGGCGACCTTGGCGGCGAGCGCCAGCTCGGCCGGATGGTCCAGCGGCGCGAGCCCGGCCTGGTCCGTCGCCACATGCGCCAGCCCCGCCGCCTCCGCCGTGCGGAAGATCGATTTGGCCCTTGCATGCGCATATTGCACGTAGAACACTGGATTGTCCTTGGACTGCTCCAGCGCCTTGGCGAAGTCGAAATCCAGCGGCGCGTCGTTCTTGCGGGTCAGCATCACGAAGCGGGTCACGTCGGCCCCGACCTCGTCCACCACATCGCGCAGGGTGACGAAGGTCCCCGCCCGCTTCGACATCTTGAACGGCTCGCCGTTCTTGTAGAGTTTCACCAGCTGCGTCAGCTTGATGTCGAGCGGCACCCGCCCGTCGGACAAGGCCGCCGTCGCCGCCTTCAGCCGCTTCACATAGCCCCCGTGATCCGCGCCGAACACGTTGATCAGCTCGTCGAAGCCGCGCTCCACCTTGTCGAAATGGTAGGCGATGTCGGGCGCGAAATAGGTCCAGCCGCCGTCCGACTTCTTCAGCGGCCGGTCCACGTCATCCCCGAAATCGGTGGAGCGGAACAGGGTCTGCGGCCGCGGCTCCCAGTCGTCGTCGACCTTGCCCTTGGGCGGCGGCAGGGCGCCGGTGTAGATCAGCCCCCTGCCCTCCAGCGCGGCCACCGCCGCCTCGATCCGCCCGCCCGCATAAAGCGACTTTTCGGAGAAGAACACGTCCATCTTCACGCCGAGCGAGAGCAGGTCGGCCCGGATCAGGTCCATCATCAGCGCGATGGCGATGTCGCGGATCTTCACCAGCCACACCGACTCCGGCTGGTCGATCAGACTGTCGCCGAAGCGGTCCTTCAGCGCCTGCCCGACCGGCACCAGATAGTCGCCCGGATAAAGCCCGTCGGCGATCGTCGGCTCCAGCCCGTTGGCCTCGCGGTAACGCTCATAGGCCGACCGCGCCAGCACGTCGACCTGGGCGCCGCCGTCGTTGATGTAATATTCGCGGGTCACCTCGTAGCCGGCGAAATCCAGCATCGAGGCGAGCGCGTCCCCGAACACCGCCCCCCGCGTATGGCCCACATGCAAGGGCCCGGTCGGATTGGCCGAGACGTATTCGACATTGACCTTGCGCCCCGCGCCGACGGTCGAGCGTCCGTAATCGGTCCCCGCCGCCAGCGCCGCCGCCAGGGCCGCCCGCCAGCTCTCGGGCACGAGCCGCAGGTTGAGGAAGCCGGGGCCCGCGACCTCGGCCGACAGCACCCGCGGGTCGGCGACCAGCTTGGCCGCCAGCGCCTCGGCGATGTCGCGCGGCTTCATCCTGGCGGGCTTGGCCAGCACCATCGCGGCGTTGGTGGCCATGTCGCCATGGGCGGCGTCGCGGGGCGGCTCGACGGTGACGTTTTCGGCGGAGAGCCCGGCGGGGATCGCGCCCTCGGCGGCGAGCGCGTCGAGGCTCTCGGTCACGAGGATCTTGATATCGGCGAACAGGTTCATCGGACGGCTCCGCGGCGCAGGTTTTGGCCCGGATCGCCCGGGCCGGGCACATCTACCACTCCGGCCGCGCGGGTCAACGCGAGCGTCGGCGCTTCGGCGGGGCCGACCCGCGTCAGGCGGGGGCGCGCGACGTCGGCCCGGGGGATCCGACACGACGCAAACCGGCGGGATCTTGCGGATTTCGGCCGTCCGCCGCAACATCGCCATGCTTTCGACGCCGCATCGCCGCGGAACTGCCGGAGCAGGCGGCCCGCTCCCCTCGTCTCTGCGCATCGCGGGGCCGGATCGGGAGAGCGCGGGCCGGACGCACGCAGGAGAGGGGACGCCATGTCACGAGGCAAGACCGACGTCTTCGACGTCATCGACCTGGACCGCCCCGTCGCGTCCCAGGTTCCGGCCGAGCTGCCCTGGCTGGCGGAGGCGGCGCGGATGCTCGACATCCGCCATGCGCCCGGCCTCTCCCGCGGGGCGAACCGGCTCAGCCTGATTTCGCGCATCGACCGCAAGCTGCCCTTCGACCTGCCCTGGTGCGGCGCCTTCGTCGCGCATTGCGTGCGCGCCGGGGCGCCGGAGGCGAAGCGGCCATGGTTCTACATGCGCGCCCGTCCTTGGCTGAACTGGGGGGAGCCGGCGCGCCCGCAGGTCGGCGCGCTGCTGGTGTTCTGGCTGCGCTGGGAGGGCAGCCCGTTCGGCCATGTCGGCTTCTGCTGGGGCGAGGACGACGACCATTTCCACGTGCTCGGCGGCAACCAGCGCGACCGCATCGCGATCGAGCGCTTTCCCAAGCATCGCCTGCTGGGCAGCCGCTGGCCCGCCGGCCAGCCCCGGCTCGACCTCGTCCGCAAGGCCCCGCCCGACGCCGCCGCGCTGACCGAGCATGCCGAAGACGAGCCGCCCGCCGACAGTCCCGCCGCCGCCGGCTGACCGCCGCGGGAGCGGAAAGGCGGCGCGGATGGACCCCGCCGGCGCGGACGAAACGGCATACGCCCGGTGCACGCATGTCACCCCCCGGTTCCGGCGCGCGCCGTCCTCCCGGACGTCCTCCCGCCCGGGGGCGGCGCCTAGACCCGGCTCATCGGATCGGTCAGTTCGCGATGCTCCTGCAACGCGAATCTGTCCGTCATTCCCGCGATATAGTCCGCCACGACCCGCGCCCGCCCGGTGTCGGAGACCGCGTGCCGCGCGCTCTCGCGCCACTCGTCGGGCAGGACGCCGGGGGTCTCCATGTAGATCCCGAACAGCTCGTCCACCACGCCCGCCGCCTTGCGCCGCATCCGCGCGACGCGCCAGTGGCGATACATGCGTTCGAACAAGAACCCGCGGATCGAACCCAGATCCGCGGTCATACTCGCCGAAAATCCGACGACCGGCCCGCTAGCCGCCCGAACATCCTCGACGCTGTTCGGCGACAATTCGGCGATCCTCAGCCGCGACGTCTCCAAAACATCTTCCACCAACGCCCCGAATACCCGCCGCAACGCCTCATGTTGCCGCCGCCCGCCATCGAGCCCCGGCCAGCGCCGGTCCACGTCGCGGAAACAATCGCCCACGATCGGCAGGTCCATCAGATCCTCGACCTGAAACAGCCCGGCCCGCAATCCGTCGTCCAGATCATGGGTGTTGTACGCGATGTCATCCGACACCGCCGCCGCCTGCGCCTCCGCCCCGGCATGGGTGTGCAGCTCAAGGTCATGTCGCGCCACATATTCCGCCAGCGCATAGTGCAGATCCTCGGGGTCCGCGTCGGGCCCGGGCGTCAGCGGTCCGTTATGCTTGGCGATCCCCTCCAACGTCTCCCAGGTCAGGTTCAGCCCGTCGAACTCGGCGTAGCGCGCCTCGATCTCGGTCACGATCCTGAGCGCCTGGGCGTTGTGGTCGAAGCCGCCATAGGGTTCCATGCAGGCGTGGAGCGCATCCTCCCCGGTATGCCCGAACGGCGTATGGCCAAGATCGTGAGCCAGCGCCACCGCTTCCGCCAGCTCCTCGGTCAGGCCCAGATCCCTCGCTATGGTGCGCGCCACCTGCGCCACCTCGATGGAATGGGTCAGCCGGGTGCGGTAATAATCCCCCTCATGCTCCACGAACACCTGGGTCTTGTGCTTCAGCCTCCGGAACGCCGAGCAATGGATGATCCGGTCGCGATCCCGCTGGAACGGCGTGCGATGGGCGCTTTCCGCTTCCGCGTGGAGGCGCCCGCGCGAGGCCGCCGGGTCGCTGGCATAGGGCGCGAGGGGCATGGTCTGTCTCCGCCTGGGCGAGGCATAAGCGCGGCGCGAGGGCCCCGCGAAGGGGGCGCGTCGCCGGAACCGCTTGCGTCCCGGCCCTTCGCGCCTACATTATGCGAGCCTCTTACGCCATTCCGACGCACGGGAAAACCGCATCCATGTCCGGTTTCGAACTGCCGACCCTCGACCTCGCCGCCCTGCCGCCGCGGGTCACCGACCGCGCCTTCGCCCGTCTCGCCGAGATCGCCGAGGACGCCGGCGCTCCCGCCATGCTGCGCGTGGCGGTGGAGGGCGGCGGCTGCTCCGGCTTCCAGTACGAGATCAAGCTGGAGGAGACGGCGGCCGAGGACGATCTGGTGCTGGAGAAGAACGGGCAGAAGGTGCTGGTCGACCCGGTGTCCCTGCCCTTCCTCGCCGGCGCGGTGATCGACTTCACCGAAGAGCTGATCGGCGCGAAATTCGCCATCGAGAACCCCAACGCCACGTCGTCCTGCGGCTGCGGCACGTCGTTCTCGCTGTAACTCCGGCGCTCCGCCCCGAGGGCGGGAGCCGCGCGACCCTCCTCGCGCCTGCGACGACGGCCCGCCCGCGCGGCGGGTGATCGTCGTGAAGGTTGCGCCGGGCGCCCTGAGGCCGACCGCACGCCCAGACCTTCCGCCGCAGGCGGCGCCGAAGGGTCGAGCCCTTGCGCGGACCCGAGACAAGGGTCGCGCCCGCACTTGCGGGCTCCGTCGGTTTGCCCCCACGACGCCACGCCCTCACCCCACCTGCCTCCGACATGCCGCCCTTGACCCCGGCGAACGCCCGCCGGCATATTCCACGCGGAGATTCTGCGGAATTACCTATTCCGTTTTCAGAATATCTCATTATCTATTCCGGGAACGCCGATCCGCTCGAAGCGATCCGGCCCCCTGACCCTCCGACCAGGAAGCGTCCCATGTCCGCTGACACAGCCGCCGCCGCCCCGAACCCTGAAGTCACCGCCTTTTTCGACGAGCCGACCAACACCGTCACCTATGTGGTCCGCGACCCCGGCTCCTCCGCCTGCGCCATCGTCGACTCGGTGCTCGACTACGACGCCCCCTCGGGCCGCACCGACACAAGCTCCGCCGACGAGGTCATCGCCTGGGTTAAGGCCAAGGGCTACGCGGTCGAATGGCTGCTGGAGACGCATGTCCACGCCGACCACCTCTCCGCCGCGCCCTACCTGCAACGCGAGCTCGGCGGGCGCATCGGCATCGGCGAGAACATCCGGATCGTGCAGGACACCTTCGGAAAGATCTTCAACGAAGGCACGGAATTCGAGCGCGACGGCTCCCAGTTCGACCAGCTCTTCAAGGAGCAGGACCGCTTCGCCATCGGCGCCCTGCAAGGCTTCGTGCTGCACACGCCCGGCCACACGCCCGCCTGCCTGACCTATGTGATCGGCGACGCCGCCTTCGTCGGCGACACCCTCTTCCAGCCCGATTTCGGCACCGCGCGCTGCGATTTCCCCGGCGGCTCGGCCCATGACCTGTGGCTCTCGATCCGCAAGATCCTCAGCCTGCCCGACGCGACCCGCATCTTCACCTGCCACGACTACAAGGCGCCGGGCCGCGACACCTACGCGTGGGAGAGCACGGTCGGCGAACAGCGCGCCAGGAACGTGCATATCGGCGGCGACAACACCGAGGCCGACTTCATCCGCATGCGGACCGAGCGGGACGCGAAGCTGGGCATGCCCAAGCTGATCATCCCCTCGATCCAGGTGAACATGCGCGCCGGCCAGATGCCGCCCGCCGAGGACAACGGCACCGTCTATCTGAAAACGCCGATCAACCGCTTCTGAGCGGCCGAGGCCGCCCGATCTCGTCGCATCCCCCCCGCCTGCGGACCGGGGGGGGTGCGGCCGCCGCACTTTCCGGAGACGACGCCATGAACCCCAGACCGATTTCGCCCGAGCTCTCGGTATCGCCCCAGCTCACGCTCGACGACGTGAGCCTCGCCGCCGCCGCCGGGATCCGGACCATCCTGTGCAACCGGCCCGACGGCGAAGGGGACCAGATCCCCTCGGCGGCGATCCAGGCGGCGGCGGAAGCCCATGGCCTCGCCTTCGCCTACATCCCCGCCGCCAGCGGCGCGGTATCGGACGAAGCCGCGCGCGACTTCGCCGAAGCGCTCGCCACCCTGCCCGCCCCCATCCTCGCCTATTGCCGATCCGGCACGCGCTCCGCCACGCTCTGGGCGCTGGCCATGGCGGAGACGGCGCCAACCGACGCGATCCTCGCCGCGACCGCGGGCGCGGGCTACGACCTGACGTCCCTGCGCGGCCGGCTGGAGGCGCGCGCCGCGCCGACCGAGGGCGACGCCGCCTGACGGCGCCGCCGCGCCCCTCCGCCCGACCCACGCGCCCCCTCACCAAGGCCCATCCCCCATGCTGAAGCGATACCTGCCCTGCCTCGACTGGGGCGCGACGTATGATCGGGGGGCGGCGACGGACGACCTGATGGCGGCGGCGATCGTCACCATCATGCTGATCCCGCAATCGCTGGCCTATGCGCTGCTGGCGGGGCTGCCGCCGGAGGTCGGGCTCTACGCCTCCATCGCGCCGCTGCTGCTCTACGGCGTCTTCGGCACCAGCCGGGCGCTGGCGGTGGGGCCGGTGGCGGTGGTGTCGCTGATGACCGCGGCCGCCGTGGGCCAGGTCGCGGCGCCGGGCACGGCGGAATATTACGGCGCGGCGATGGCGCTGGCGCTGCTCTCGGGCCTGATGCTGGTGGGGATGGGGGTGCTGCGGCTGGGCTTCCTCGCCAATTTCCTGTCGCATCCGGTGATCTCGGGCTTCATCACCGCCTCGGGCATCCTGATCGCCGCCAGCCAGCTGAAGCATATCCTCGGCGTGACCTCCGGCGGCGGGACCTTGCCGGAGATGCTGGGCGGGCTGGCCGGGGCCCTGCCCGAGATCAACCCGCCCACGGCGATCATCGGCCTGTCGGCGGCGGCCTTCCTGTTCTGGACCCGGCGCGCGCTGAAACGGCTGCTGCTGGCGCGGGGCGCAGGGCCGCGGCTGGCCGATGCGGTGGCCAAGGCCGGCCCGGTGGCGGCGGTGGCCGTCACCACGCTCGCCACCTGGGGGCTGGGGCTGGAGCAGGCGGGCGTCGCCATCGTCGGCGAGGTGCCGGGCGGGTTGCCCCCGATCGGGCTGCCGCCGATGGACCTGGAACTGTGGGCGAGCCTCGCGGGCTCCGCCCTGCTGATCTCGGTGATCGGCTTCGTCGAGTCCGTCTCCGTCGCCCAGACGCTCGCGGCCAAGCGCCGTCAGCGGATCGTGCCGGACCAGGAGCTGATCGGGCTCGGCGCGGCCAATATCGGCGCGGCGCTTTCGGGCGGCTATCCGGTGACGGGGGGGTTCGCGCGCTCGGTGGTGAATTTCGACGCGGGCGCGCGGACGCCGGCGGCGGGGGCGATGACGGCGGTGGGCATCGCGCTCGCCACGCTGTTCCTGACGCCGGCGCTGCATTTCCTGCCCAAGGCGACGCTGGCCGCGACCATCGTGGTGGCGGTGCTGAGCCTGGTGGACCTGGGCGCGCTGCGCCGGACCTGGCGCTATTCGCGCTCGGACGGGGCCGCGCAGATCGCCACCATCGCGCTGACGCTGCTGGTGGGGGTGGAGGTGGGCGTGGTCGCGGGCGTCGCCGTGTCCATCGCCCTGCACCTGCGCCGGACCTCCATCCCGCATTGCGCCGTCGTCGGCCAGGTGCCGGGGACCGAGCATTTTCGCAATGTCGACCGGCACCATGTGGTCACGGCGCCGGATCTGGCGACGTTGCGGGTGGACGAGAGCCTGTGGTTTCCGAACGCCCGGTTCCTGGAGGACCGGATCCTGAACCTCGTCGCCTCGAACCCGGCGCTGAAGGACCTGGTGCTGATGTGTCCGGCGGTGAACGGGATCGACGCCTCGGCGCTGGAAAGCCTGGAGGAGATCGACCGTCGCCTGCAGGATGCGGGCGTGCGCCTGCACCTGTCGGAGGTGAAGGGCCCGGTGATGGACCGCCTGCGCGGCACCCATTTCCTGGAGCAGCTGTCGGGAAAAGTGTTCCTGACCCAATACGACGCCGTGGCGGCGCTGCGCCCCGACCTGGCCGAGGCCACGCTGCGCGCGCCAAGGGCGGAAACCTTGAAGACCCTGCCCGCGGCATGACCCGAGCCCGTTCCGGGCACGCCGTCGCCTCCGCCTGCAAGCGGCCTTCGGGTCGGGCGGCGTCGCCGCTTGCGCCCCGGTCCAACGCCGCGCGGGCGCTCCGGCGCAATCCTCGCAGCGGTCGTCGCGCGGCCCCCCGAAGGGGGCCGCGTCGCGCGCTCAGTAGCCCAGCGCGCAACCGTCCTTGCGCGGGTCCGACGCGCCGATCAGCACGCCGGCCTCGCGGTCGACCGTGATCATCTGCGCCCCCCCGATCGGCGTCGGCGGGGTCGTCAGCTTCTGGCCGCGGGCCTCGAGCCCCTCGCGAACCTCCGCCCCATAGCCCCGCTCCACCTGCATCGCCGGGCCCACGCCGAAGGCCCGCGGCGCGTCGATCGCGGCCTGGCTCTCCATCCCGTAATCCACCAGGTTCGACAGCACCCGAACATGGCCGTTGGGCTGATAGGCCCCGCCCATCACGCCATAGGTCCGCGTGACCTTGCCGCCCTCGCGCACCATCGCCGGGATGATGGTGTGCAGCGGCCGCTTGCCGCCCGCGGCCTCGTTCACATGGCCCTCGGTCAGCACGAAGCCGGCGCCGCGGTTCTGCAGCAGCACCCCGAACTTGTCCGTGGCGATCCCCGAGCCGAAATTGTGGAAGATCGAGTAGATCAGCGAGATCTTGGTCAGGTCGCGGTCCACCACGGTCAGATAGATCGTCTCCTTGTGCACCGCCTCCGACGCCTCGGCCGGCGACGCCATGGTCCGCTGCGGGTCGATCAGCGCGGCGAGCTTCGCCGCCGTCCCGTCCGCCAGCATATGCGACATGCGCAGGGCCGAGCGCTCGGGATCCGCCACGAAGCGGTCGCGCGCGTCATAGGCGAGCTTCGCCGCCTCCGCCTCGATATGCGCCCGCTCCGCCCCGAACGGCGCCATGGAGGCGAGGTCGAAATGCTCGAGGATCTTGGCGAGCAGCAGCGCGGTGACGCCGTGGCCGTTGGGCGGCAGCTCCACCAGCTCGGTCCCGCGATAGGAGCCGATCATCGGCTCCACATAGTCGCAGGACGCGGCCGCGAAATCCGCCATGGTGTGGGTTCCGCCGAGCGCGTTGAGCGCGGCGACCATGTCCTCGGCCACCTCGCCCTCATAGAACCCGGCGCGGCCCTGGGCGGCGACGCGGCGCAGCACTTCGGCCTGCCCCGGCGCGCGGAAGGTCTGGCCGGCGCGCAGCGGCTTGCCGTCGATCAGGAAATGCTCCCGCGCCCGGCCCTGCAGGATGTCGCCCGCCTGCGCCCAGTCATGCGCCACGCGGGGATGCACCACGACCCCCTCCTCGGCGTAGCGGATCGCCGGGGCGAGCACGCGGTCGAGGCCCAGCCGCCCGTGATCCGCCGACAGCCGGCAGAAGGCGTCCATCGCCCCCGGCACGGTGACCGCGTGAGGGGAATATTCCGGCATCCGGGTCAGGCCTTCATCGCGCAGCGCCGCCGCCGACAGGCCTGCCGGCGCCCGGCCCGAGCCGTTCAGCCCGATGATCGACTCCGCGCCCTCCTTGTCGATCAGCGCGAACATGTCGCCGCCGATCCCGGTCATCGCCGGCTCGCCGATGCCGCAGACGATCGCCGCGGCGATGGCCGCGTCGATGGCGTTGCCCCCCGCCTCCAGGATCTCCACCGCCACCTTGGAGGCGAGAGGATGCGAGGTCGCCGCCATCCCGTTGGCCGAATAGACGGCGGAGCGCCCCGGCAGCTGGAAATCGCGGGTGCGGGGGAAGTCGGCTTGGCTCTGGGGCGTCGAGGCGGTCACGCGGGAGGTTCTCCGTATCAGGTCTGGATCAGGTCGGGCCTCGGTTCCGTCGCAACGGGCGCGGGGCCGCCGGGCATGCGGGGCGGGCGGCGCGGGCGTCCGCTTCGGGCGACCCGCGCGCGAGATTAGGCGGTTCCCCGCTTCATGCAATGGTGATCCCGCAGGATGGAAAGCGACAGGCCGGCGCTTCGCCTCAGCCCCCACCCCTCCGCGCCCGCCCGCGCCCCGCCGCGCGGGCGGGCGGCGACGGCCTGGCGCCCGGGTCGTCGCGCGGTTC
>NZ_JBSRTQ010000122.1:0-13298 GCF_055129145.1 Albimonas sp.
TCTGCGAGATCAGGCCCAGCTCCGGATCGCCCTCCGCCGGCGCGGTCTCGACCACCGCGATCCCGTCCGCGAGCTTCAGCGCGGTCGAGAAGGAATCGGCCAGGCGCTGCTCGATCCCTTCGCGCACCACGATCCGGTCGATCACCACGTCGATGTTGTGGCGGAACTTCTTGTCCAGAACCGGCGGCTCGTCGAGCTCGTAAAATTCGCCGTTGACCTTGACCCGCTGGAATCCCTGCTTGCGCAAGTCCGCGAATTCCTTGCGGTACTCCCCCTTGCGGTCGCGCACCAGCGGGGCCAGCAGGTAGGCGCGCGTCCCCTCCGGAAGCGCCATCACCCGGTCGACCATGTCGGAAATCTGCTGCGCCTCGATCGGCAGCCCGGTGGCTGGCGAATAGGGCGTGCCGGCCCGCGCGAAAAGCAGGCGCATGTAGTCGTAGATCTCGGTGACCGTGCCGACGGTCGAGCGCGGGTTCTTCGAGGTGGTCTTCTGCTCGATGGAAATCGCCGGCGACAGGCCCGAGATATGGTCCACGTCCGGCTTCTGCATCATGTTGAGGAACTGGCGCGCATAGGCCGAAAGGCTCTCCACATAGCGCCGCTGCCCCTCGGCATAGATGGTGTCGAACGCCAGCGAGGATTTCCCCGACCCCGACAGCCCGGTGATCACCACCAGCTTGTCGCGCGGCAGGTCCACGTCGATGTTCTTCAGATTGTGCTCGCGCGCGCCGCGGATCGAGATGGTCTTGAGGTCTGTCATGGCTCGGTTCCCGTCCCGGTCGTGGTCGCTGCTGCAATCCCTCCAGATAGGCTATCGGTTGGAGGATGCGAGGCCCAGAAAGGGTAAACGAAACGAGAACATTTCCGCAAGCCCGCGCGGCGCGAGGTCGCTGCTGACAGCACGTTGGCAGCAGGGGGGTCAGCCGGGCGCGTCGCGGTCCAGGAAGTCCTCGACGAATCCGGCCAGCAGCTCGTGCTTCCCCGCCACGCCCGCCTTGGCGTAGACGGCCGAGAGCTGGGCCTTCACCGTCCCCTCCCGCGCGCCGCGCAGCTCGGCGATGCGGGCGAGCCCCATGCCCTTGAGCGCGAACAGCGCCACTTCGCGCTCCGCGGGCGTCAGCCGCCAGCGGTCGAAGCGGCGGTCGACCAGGTCCTGGAACCCGCCGGCGGCGAAGTCGAGCTGGTCCTGCATCCGGGCCTGATCGGCGATGATCCGCAGCAGCTCCGCCGCCATCAGCCCCACGCCGCAGATCAGCAGCGCCACGGCCGCGAGCTCGACCATCGCGTGGCGGTCCACGCCCTCGCCGGCCATCAGGTCGGCCACCACGTCGGCGGCGAAGAACGCCGCCGACAGGGACTGCGCCGCGACGAGCAGCCCGAGCAGCACCACGCGCCGGCCGCGCGGCCCGGCCCGGGCGGCGCGCAGCAGGGTCGCGAAGCGGTGGAAGCGGCGGGCGGCGGTCATGGCCCGATCCTTGGCCGAGCCCGCCGCCATTCGCAACGTCCCCGCGCCGGGCGTCGCGCTCACCGCCGCCTGCCGGTCATCGCGCCCAGCACGCCGGGGCCCGAGCGTCGGGTCTCCACCATCACGCCCAGCACGTGCAGCAGCACCGACCAGGCCGCCCAGTTGGCCGCGAGCTCGTGGACTTCCTTCACCCATTCCACCCCCCAGAACGCATCCATGCCCATGGCGAGCCCGGAGAGGCAGATCACCGCGAGCGTGACGAGCAGGTTGTAAACCATCAGCGCGCCCAGCGGATTATGGGATCGATGCGGCGGCTCCGCCCGCCAGGCGAGCAGATCCCGCGCATGGGCGAGGGCCGCGGAGGGCGAAGGCGGAAAAGCCGAGAACCGCGTGCGCCGCGGTCCGACCAGCCCAAGCGCCAGCCGGTAGATCACCAGGACGCCCACGCCGTAGCCCGCCCAGCGATGCAGCGCCCAGTCGGGATCCAGCACCAGGAAATTGAGCGCGAACAGCACCGCGAGGCTCCAGTGAAAGCCCCGGACCCACAGGCTCCAGGGCGGCGAGGCCGCGCCGCCCGAAGGCGACGCGACAGGGGGCGCGCCATGCGCAGACGACGTCGACGCGGAGGTCATCGGCTCAGTTCTCCGACGTGATGCGGGTGACCGCGCCGGCGCGGACATGGATCTCGAAACGCTTGCCGTCGCGAAGAGCGTAGGCCTCGAGCTCGCCGTCCTCGATCTCGATGCGACGCACTTCATAGCCGCGCTCGACAAGCGCCTGGCGAATGGAGGCTTCGTCGACGCCCAGCGCATCGCCGACCGCGACCGCCGCCTCCGCGGCGGCGGCGAAGGCCGGGGTCGGCGCCGCGAAGGGCGCCAGCAACAGGAGGGCGAGGGCGGGAATGCGGGGAAGATGGGACATGGGAGGGGCTCCGTCGAAGGCGGGCCGGGAATCGGCCGCTGGGGTCGATCTGGTCCCGAAATGCCAGCCCCGCCATCGACGCAAGGTTTGATACGAACGGCATAGGCCGAAAGTTTAGGCTCGAAATCCGCCCGTACCCGCCGGTTCAGTCGCCCGGATCGCCGCCCCCTCGCGTCACCGGGCCGAGATCGTCGCCAGGGGTCCGCTCATGGCTCCAGTTCAGCCCGCGCACGCCCTGCCGCACGATCAGCGGATCGGGATGGCCGACCACGGAGACGTCCTTGCCGGCATAGTCGAGCATCGACAGGAAATGCTTCATGCAGTTGATCCGGGCGCGCTTCTTGTCGTCCGACTTGACCAGGGTCCAGGGGGCGTCGGCGGTGTCCGTGTGCCGGAACATCGCCTCCTTCGCCACGGTGTAGTCGTCCCAGCGCCCGACCGAGGCGAGATCGACCGGCGACAGCTTCCACCGTTTCAGCGGGTCGGTCTCGCGCGCCTTGAAGCGCTTGCGCTGCTCGTCGCGGCTGACCGAGAACCAGAACTTGATCAGCCGGATGCCCGAGCGGGTCCACATCCGCTCCAGCGCCGGGGCCTGATGCATGAATTCGGCATATTCGGCGTCGGTGCAGAAGCCCATCACCCGCTCGACCCCGGCGCGGTTGTACCAGGACCGGTCGAACAGCACCAATTCTCCGCGGGTCGGCAGGTGCCGCACGTAGCGCTGGAAGTACCACTGCCCGCGCTCGTCGTCGGTGGGCTTCTCGAGCGCCACCACGCGGGCGCCGCGGGGATTGAGATGCTCCATGAAGCGCTTGATCGCCCCGCCCTTGCCGGCGGCGTCGCGGCCCTCGAAGACGATGACGATGCGCTCCCCTTCCTCGCGGGCCCAGGCCTGGACCTTCAGCAGCTCGACCTGCAGCTCGGCCTTGCGCGCCTCGTAGGCCGTGCGGCGCATCCTCGTGGCGTAGGGGTAATCCGCCGTCTCGAAGGCGCGGCGCAGCGCGTCGGGGTCGTGTCGCCGCTCGCTCAGCGTCGGCGGGCGCGAGGTCGGGTCGTCCGGCATCCGTCGCATCCCTGAAGCGCGCCGGACACACGGCGCAGTCGGCCATCACTCCCCTCCGCGGGCAGGAGGTCAAGCCCGCGGGGGTTTTCGGGCCCCGACCCCAGCCGCCTCCGCGGCGTCGCCCATGGCCTTGAGGCGACCGCGCGGCTAACGTCGTCCCCGAGACGGCATCGGCCGGAATCGAGTCGCAGCGGCCTCCCGCCGGGGGCCGCGCGGCGCGTCCGCGCCAAGCGGACGAAGCACGGCAGGAGAGGGCGGACATGGCGGGCAGCGTCAACAAGGTCATCATCATCGGCAATCTCGGGCGCGACCCCGAGGTGCGCACGTTCCAGAACGGCGGCAAGGTCTGCAATCTGCGGATCGCCACCTCCGAAACCTGGCGCGACAAGGCCAGCGGAGAGCGCAAGGAGCGGACCGAGTGGCACCAGGTCTCCATCTTCTCGGAGCCGCTGGCCGACATCGCCTCCAAATACCTGCGCAAGGGCTCGAAGGTCTATATCGAGGGCCAGCTCGAGACCCGGAAATGGCAGGATCAGTCGGGCGCCGACCGCTATTCGACCGAGGTGGTGCTGCGTCCCTTCCGCTCGGAGCTGACCCTGCTCGACAGCGCCGGCGGCGCCGGTCAGGGCGGGGGCGGCGGCGGTTATGAGGACCGCGGCGGCGGCGGTTACGGCGGCGGCGCAGGCGGCAGCTCCGGCGGCGGTCGACCCTCCGGCGGCGGCGGCGATTTCGGCGGCGGCCGCTCGGATCTCGACGACGAGATCCCGTTCTGAGCTGACCGACCGAACCGAAAGGGGGGCGCGGCGATGGCCGGCATGGTGATCCTCGGCGCGGGCCAGGCCGGCGCCTCGCTTGGCGCGGCGCTGCGGGCGCGCGGCTATGCCGGCCCGGTGACGCTGGTGGGCGAGGAACCCGCCGCGCCCTACCAGCGACCGCCCCTGTCCAAGAAATATCTGCTGGGCGAGATGGCGCGCGAGCGTCTGCTGCTGCGCCCCGAACACTTCTACCCCGAACATGACATCGCCCTGCGCACCGGCCTGCGCGCCGTTTCCATCGACCGCGCCGCGCAGGAGGTCCGCTTCGACGACGGCTCGCACCTCGCCTACGACAAGCTGGCGCTGACCACCGGGGCTCGTCCCCGCGCCCTGCCCGAGGCCATCGGCGGCGCGCTTCCCGGCGTCTATGCGGTGCGGTCGCTGGCCGACGTCGACGCGATGGCCTCCGAATTCGTCGCGGGCCGGCGGCTGCTGGTGATCGGCGGCGGCTATATCGGGCTGGAGGCGGCGGCGGTGGCGACCTCGCTGGGCCTGCAGGTCACGCTGATCGAGGCCGCGCCGCGCATCCTCGGCCGCGTCGCCTGCGCCGAGACCGCCGCCTGGTTCGCCGAGCTGCACCGCGGGCGGGGCGTGGACATCCGCGAAGGCGTGGCGTTGGAGCGGCTGGAGCCCGGGCCCGACGGCCGCGTGGCCCGCGCCCTGCTGGGCGAGGGCGAGGCGCTGGAGGTGGATTTCGTGCTGGTCGGCATCGGCGTGCAGGCCAATGCCGAGCTGGCGGAGGCCGCGGGCCTCGCCCTCGCGCCCGGCGGCGGCATCGAGGTCGACGCCGGCTGCCGCACTGCGGACCCTTCGATTTTCGCCGCAGGCGATTGCGCCTCCCTGCCCTGGCGGGGCGCACGGATCCGGCTCGAATCGGTGCAGAACGCCATCGAACAGGGCGAGGCCGCCGCCGCCGCGATGATGGGGGCGCCGGTGGACTACGACCCGATGCCCTGGTTCTGGTCGGACCAGTACGACGTGAAGCTGCAGATCGCGGGCCTCGCCAACGGCTGGGACCGGATCGTGACCCGCCCCGGCACGCGGCCTGGCGCCGCCTCGCACTGGTATTTTCACGGGCCCGAGCTGATCGCGGTCGACGCGATGAACGACCCGCGCGCTTACATGACCGGCAAACGCTGGCTTGAGGCCGGACGCAGCCCCGATCCGGACGCGCTCGCCGTCCCCGAGGCCGATCTCAAGACCCTTTGACGGCACGCGCCTGTCGGGACAGGAGCCGCGCGACGCACGTCCCGCCCCTGTGGCCGTCTCTCCCGCGCGGCGCATCGCCGTGGCGAGGGTGGCGAGGATGCGAAACCGGCTGACCGCGCTTCGCCCGATACGCCGCCCCGAACGTTGCCCCGAAACGCGGCATGGAACCGCCGGCCGGAGCCGCCCCTTCCCGAAGGCCGCCTGCGGCCGGAGAAATCGGCTTGCCCCGCAGGGGCGCCGCAGGATTTCTCCCGCCCTCACGGCCCGGCGCCCCCTCGCAATCCATCCCGATCCACCCTATTCTCCCCCGAGGCTCGACGACCGAAAGCCCGACAGGACGCCCGAAGGATCGACCCCATGAGCATCCGCCCCTGGCGCGATATCGCCCGCCGCCCCTCCCGCAAGATCAAGGTCGGCAATGTCGAGGTCGGCGGCGACGCCCCGATCTCGGTCCAGACCATGACCAACACGCTGACGCCCGACGTCCGCGCCACCCTCGCCCAGATCCGGGCCTGCGCCGAGGCCGGGGCCGACATCGTGCGCGTCTCCTGCCCCGACGAGGAGTCGACCGCCGCGCTGAAGACCATCCGCGCCGCCTCCCCCGTCCCCATCGTCGCCGACATCCATTTCCACTACAAACGCGCGCTCGAAGCCGCTCAGGCCGGCGCCGCCTGCCTGCGGATCAATCCGGGCAACATCGGCTCCGACGCCAAGGTGCGCGAAGTGGTGCAGGCCGCCAAGGACCACGGCTGCTCGATCCGCATCGGCGTGAACGGCGGCTCTCTGGAACGCGACCTCCTCGAGAAATACGGCGAGCCCTGCCCCGAGGCGATGGTCGAATCCGGCCTGCGCCATATCCGCATCCTGCAGGACAACGACTTCCACGAATTCAAGATCTCGGTGAAGGCCTCCGACGTGTTCCTGACCTCGGCCGCCTACATGGCGCTCGCCGACGTCACCGACGCGCCGCTGCATCTGGGCGTGACCGAAGCCGGGGGCCGGGTCTCCGGCTCGATCAAGTCGGCCATCGGACTCGGCAACCTGCTCTGGGCCGGCATCGGCGACACCATCCGCATCTCGCTCTCGGCCGATCCGGTCGAGGAGGTGAAGATCGGCTATGAGATCCTCAAATCCCTCAACCTTCGCCACAAGGGCGTGACCATCATCTCCTGCCCGTCCTGCGCCCGACAGGGGTTCGACGTGATCAAGACCGTCGCGGCGCTGGAGGAGCGGTTGGAGCACGTGAAGACGCCGATGACCCTCTCGATCATCGGCTGCGTGGTCAACGGCCCGGGCGAGGCGCGCGAGACCGATATCGGCTTCACCGGCGGCGGCGCCGGGTCGGGCATGGTCTATCTCTCGGGCGTCGCCGACCACAAGATCGGCAACGGCGCGATGATCGACCATATCGTCGACCTGGTGGAGCAGAAGGCCGAAGCGCTGGAAGCCGAGCGCGCCGCCCTCGAAGCCGCAGGCCAGGCCGCCGAATAGGCGCCCCGGCGCGGCCGGACCGCCGCGCCGCTCCCCCCGGGCGAGCCCTCGCCCGGGAGGCCCCTCACCCCGGAGCTCACGCGGATGCTGCTGAAGATCCTGATCGGGGCGGTGCTCGTGATCGCCGTCATCGCCATCGCCGCCGCGGTCTTCGTCCGCCTCGCCCCGCTCGACCCCGAAGCCTGGACCTTCGATCCGCTCGGCGCCCCGCGCGACGGCGACAATTCCGCCCTGGTCGCACCGACCGAGGCGCTGCAGGCCGGCGCCGGCCCCGTCGACATCGAATCCCCCGTCTACAACGCCTCGCCCGAAGAGCTGATGCTCGCCTTCGACGCCATGGCGCTGGCTCAACGCCGCACCACGCGCGCGCTCGGCGATCCGGGCGAGGGCCAGGTCACCTATGTGCAGCGTTCTGCCCTGATGGGCTTCCCGGACTACATCACGGTCCGCGCCCTGCCCGCGCCCGGCGGCGCGACGCTGGCCGCCTTCTCCCGCTCGCGCTACGGATCGTCCGACATGGGGGTGAACCTCAAGCGGCTCTCAGCCTGGCTTGAGGCGCTCAAGCCGCTCGAGCAGTAGGACCCCCGGCCCCGGATCGCAGCCGTCCCGGACTTTGCGCCAGGCGGAGTTGTTGAGCGACATGCCGCAGCGGGCGGTGTATTCGCTCGACCCCACCTTGATGCACGCGGTCCCCCCCATCGGGGTCCGTGCGCCGCCCTTGTTGACGCAATAGCACTCCGGATAGCTGTAGCCGTCTTTCGCGGGCGGCGGCGTGAACACCGGATCGCCGGCGAGACGAGGCGAGATCGAGGGCCCCGCCATCGCGCCGCCCGCCGCCGCCGCAAGACAAGCGAGCGCGAGACCGGGCCTGACGGCCCGCAGGGGGCGGCGAAAGCGCGACATGCGCGAAGTCTGCGCCCACCACCCGCGCCAACCAAGCGAAAAACGCAGCGTCACCTCCGCCGACCGTCGCCCGGACGCCGAGCCGCCTTGACCGCCCAGCCCCCCCACGCGATGACAGGCGCCATGATCTCCCGCGACGCCATCGACCAGATCCTCGCCCGGTTCGGGTTCCTCGAAGCCTCCCTCACCGAGGGGCGCGGCGATATCGCGACCCTGTCGCGCGACTACGCCGAACTGCGCCCCGCCGCCGAGCAGGCCCGCGCCTGGCTGACCCTTCAGCGCGACCTTGCGGAGGCCCAGGCCCTGCGCGCCGATCCCGAGATGCGCGGGCTGGCGGACGAAGAGCTCGCCCGCCTCAACGCCGCCCTCCCCGCAGCCGAGGCCGCCATGCGCCGCGCCCTCCTGCCCCGCGACGCCGCCGACGCCCGCCCCGCGATCCTCGAGATCCGCGCGGGAACGGGGGGCGACGAGGCCGCGCTCTTCGCCGCAGACCTCCTGCGCATGTACGCCCGCCATGCCGAGCGCGCCGGCTGGAAGCTGGAGGTCCTCGACGAAACCGCCACCGAGCTCGGCGGGATCAAGGAGGTCACCGCCTCGATCAAGGGCGAAGGCGTCTTCGCCCGGCTCAAGCGCGAAAGCGGCGTGCATCGGGTGCAGCGGGTGCCCTCCACCGAATCCGGCGGGCGCATCCACACCTCCGCCGCCACCGTCGCCGTGCTGCCGGAGGCGGAGGCGGTGGACGTGGACATCGACCCGAACGATCTCCGCATCGACACCATGCGTGCGTCCGGCGCCGGCGGGCAGCACGTCAACACCACCGACTCGGCGGTGCGCATCACCCATGTCCCCACCGGGATCGTGGTCACCTCCTCCGAGAAATCCCAGCACCAGAACCGCGCCCGCGCGATGGAGGTGCTGCGCGCCCGGCTCTTCGACCTCAAGCGCCAGGCGGCCGACGCCGCCCGCGCGGCCGAGCGCAAGGGCCAGGTCGGCTCCGGCGACCGGTCCGAGCGCATCCGCACCTATAATTTCCCGCAGGGCCGGGTCACCGATCACCGCATCAACCTCACCCTCTACAAGCTGGCCGAGGTGATGGAGGGCGACCTGGACGAGATCCTCGCGGCGCTGTCCGAGGCCGACGAGGCCGCCCGCCTGTCGGAACTCGACGCATGACCCCCCCGGACACGCCCCGCGCGACGCTGCTGGCCGAAGGCGTCGCCGCGCTGACCTCGGCGGGGGTGGAGGGCGCGCCCCGCGACGCCCGTCTGCTCTTGCGCTGGGCCTCGGGGCTAGAGGCGGCGGCGCTGACCGCCCGCCTCTCCGATCCCGCCCCCGCCGAAGAGGCCGCCCGCTTCGCCGCCGGAATCGCCCTGCGCGCCGCGCGCCGCCCCGTCTCCCAGATCATCGGCGGGCGCGAATTCTGGGGACGGCGCTTCGCCGTCTCCGCCGACGTGCTCGACCCGCGCCCGGAGACCGAAACGCTGATCGCCGCCGCCCTCGACGGGCCCCGGCCGGAAGCGATCCTCGACCTCGGCCTCGGCTCCGGCTGCATCCTCGTGACCCTGCTCGCCGAATGGCCCGAGGCGACGGGCATGGGGGTGGAGCGCAGCCCGGAGGCGCTCGCCCTCGCCCGCGCCAACGCCGCAGCCCATGGCGTCGCCGACCGCGCCCAGCTGCTGCAGGGCGACTGGTTCGCCCCGGTGCGCGGCCGCTTCGCCCTCATCGTCTCCAACCCCCCCTACATCCCCGAAGCGGAGGTCGAGGCGCTCGCCCCCGAGGTGCGCGACTGGGAGCCGCTGGGCGCGCTCGCGGCCGGGCCCGACGGGCTCGCCGATTACCGCACGATCGCCGCGGGGCTCGACCGCGCGCTCGCCCCTGGCGGCCGCGCGATCCTGGAGATCGGAGCGGGACAGGAGGACGACGTGAAAGCGATCTTCGCAGAAGCGGGCTTCGCCCGGCACGCCGCCCATTCCGACCTCGACGACCGCCCTCGTGCGCTGGAATTCCGCCGCGCGTCGCCACGCCTCGCCTGATCTTTCCGAATTAAGCGGAAATACGAACGCTTATGGCCAAACCGGGCTTGTGCTTCACGCGGGGTTGCGTGTAACTTCGCTTTGTTCGCCGGAAACGCCCCTTTCGCGAGGGGTTTGCGCATAAGCTGGGCGTGGCGAACAGCCAATCGCATCGTAGACGCGGATCCGGGTCCATGGACTTGGTTCGCCTCGGTGGCCTGGAGCCCGTGGGTTTGCGCCCGCCGGCCGGGCCGGGATCGGGCGAGACCCGATCGGGCAGAGAACCGGACGTGATGAGACCTGCACAGAAGTCAAACCGCAATCGCGGTAAGAATAACCGCCCTAAAGCCATGGGCAACGTGGTCAACCGCGTGTTCGAAAGCGCCGGACCCGAGGGCAAGGTGCGCGGCACGCCACAACAGATCATCGAGAAATACGAACAGCTCGCCCGCGATTCCCAAACCGCCGGCGATCGTGTGACCGCGGAGAACTTCCTCCAGCACGCGGAGCATTACCTGCGTCTGCTCTCCGCCGCTCAGGCCGAGCAGCAGGCCAGCCAGCCACAGCAGCAGCGGGACCGCAACGACGGCCAGCAGGGCCGCGACGGCGACGACGATCAGCCCTACTACCAGCCGCAGCGCGGCCAGAACGGCGGCCAGTCCAATGGCCAGGGCAACCAGCCGAACGGTCAGTCCAACGGCAATGGCGGCGGTCAGAACGGCGCCGGCGCCAGCTACGGCGGCGGCGCCCTGGAAACCATCGACGCCGGCGACGACGCCGATCCGCTGGTGGCGACCCCGGAAGCCGAGTCGACGCCCGAGCCGAAGGCGGAGCCCGCCGCGGCCGAGGCTCAGGGCGACGCCCCGCGTCCCCGCGCCCCGCGCCGCCGGCGTCCCCGTCGCGACAAGCCGACCGAGGGCGGCGAAGGCGGCTCAGGCGGCGACGCCCCCGCCGGTTCTCCGGACCCCGAGACGGTGCCTGGCTGAACCGAGACCGCGCCGCGCTCCGATCCGCGCCTCCGGGGCCGCCTGTCGGCATGACAGGCGGCCCCGGCCGTTTCGGGCGCCCTGCCCGGCATCCCTGAGACGACCCTGCCCGACCAAATTGTTCTGAAGGTCAGCGACCTCGCCCGCTCGGCGGCGTCCTGGGACTCCGCGCCGCCGGGGCGACGGCGATCGAGGAGCCGGGCCCGCGGCGACGCCGCAACCCGCGCGACCACGCAGCCAACCTGCGCGTGCCCCACGGGTGCAGCCGGGAGTTCGCGTAGAAATCCCGGCGGCGCCCGCCAGCAGCCTGACCCGCGCGGGCCAGGCTCAGTCCTCGGCCACGCGCCCCGCGTCGAGCCGCAGCACCCGGTCCATCCGCCCCGCGAGATCGAGGTTGTGGGTCACCACCAGCGCCCCCAGCCCCTGATCGCGCGCAAGGCCCGCCAGCAGCTCGAACACCAGGGTCGAGGCCGCGGGGTCGAGGTTTCCCGTCGGCTCGTCGGCCAGCAGCAACCGCGGCCGGTTGGCCAGCGCCCGGCAGATCGCCACCCGCTGCTGCTCGCCGCCCGACAGCTCCGCCGGCCGGTGGGAGGCCCGTGCGGCCAGCCCCACCTGCCCGAGCAGCTCCGCCGCCCGCAGGCCAGCCGCCCGCGCCGACATCCCCGCGGCCCGCATCGGCAGAGCCACGTTCTCTTCCGCCGAAAATTCCTTGAGCAAGTGGTGGAACTGATAGACGAAACCCACGTCGCGCCGCCTGATCGCGGTGCGCCGCCCGTCCGACAGCGCCTCCGCCGCCTCGCCCGCGATGCGCACGGATCCCGCATCCGGCCGGTCCAGCAACCCCGCCAGATGCAGCAGCGTCGACTTGCCGGACCCCGAGGGCGCGACCAGCGCCACCACCTCGCCCGGACGGATCGCCAGCGACGCGCCGGTCAGCACCCGCACTTCGCCCGGCGCTCCGCGATTGTAGATCCGCTCGACCCCGACCAGTTCCAGCGCTGCGTGATCACTCATAGCGAAGCGCCTCCACCGGATCGAGCCGGGCGGCGCGCCGCGCCGGAAACAGCGTGATGCCGTAGCTGAGCACGAGGGCGAGGCCGGCGGAGGCCGCCACGTCCTCCCAGCGCAACTCCGCCGGGAACTTGGTCAGCATCCGGATCTCCGGGTTCCAGATGCCGCCCCCGGCCAGAAAGTTCACCACGTCGAAGATCGGGTCGATATAGACCACGAACAGAATCCCCAGCCCGACGCCGATCGCCGTGCCCAGCGTCCCGATGCCCGCGCCGCACAGGAAGAAGATCCGCATGATCGCCCCCTGCGTCAGGCCCATGGTCCGCAGGATCCCGATGTCGCGCCCCTTGTTCTTCACCAGCATCACCAGGCCCGAGATGATGTTGAGCGCCGCGATCACCACGACGAGGCTGAGGATCATGAACATCACCGCCCGCTCGACATCGAGCGCGGACAGAAACGCCCCGTTCGCATCCTTCCATGTCCAAAGCACCCGATTGGGCCCCGCGGCGCGGACCAACGCGGCATCGGCCTCGGTCGGCCGGGCGCGGCTGCCGAGCGTGTCGGGATCGGCCAGCAGCGCCTCGACCTGGTCGGCGGTGTCTCCCTTGTTGAAATAGTCCTGCGCCGCCTTGAAAGTCATGTAGACGCGGGACCGGTCGACATCCGCGCGCCCGACCTTGAACACATAGACCAACTCGAACGTCTTGATCTTGGGGGCCATGCCGAACGGGGTCGCCTGGCCGCCCGGCAGGATCATGGTGATCATGTCGCCGACATAGGCGCCGAGCTCGCGGGCCACGCCCTCGCCCAGCGCGATGCCATGGTCGAGGTCGTCGAGCTTGCCCTCCGACGCCTCCGGATGCGCCACGTAAGGCAGGTCGTGCAGATCCGAGATGCGCATCCCCCGCACCACCGCGCCGGAATTGGACGAGCCGCGGGAGACGAGCACCTGCGCCTCGATCATCGGCGCCGCGCGGATCACCCCGGGCACGGCGGCGATGCGGGCGGCGAGGTCGTCATAGTCGGGAATCGCCGACACCCGCCGCCCGTCGGCCTGGACCACGGGGACCGGGTAGATGCGGGCGTGGCCTTCGGCGCCGAGGATGCGGTCGGTGAACTCGGCCCGGAAGCCGACCATCACCGCCATCACCACGATCAGCGTGCCGACCGCCAGCGCGATGCCGACCAGCGCGTACCACACGATGACCGAGATCCCGCCCTCGCGCCGGCGCGCGCGCATGTAGCGCCAGGCGATCAGCCATTCATGGGGCGCGAAGGGCATGGAGCCGCCCCGTCCTGTGGAGTCGCGGCCTGTGGAGTCGCGTCCCGCCTCGGTCCCGCCTGCGCCGTCGCTCATGGATCATCCTTCGTTGGTTCGGCCGGCCTGCGCCGGGCCCGCGCCCCATGCCTCCGCCCCCA
>NZ_JBSRTQ010000123.1:0-13232 GCF_055129145.1 Albimonas sp.
CAGCCGCGCCGTCTCGCCCGAGCCCAGCGCCTGCAGGCAGAGGCCGTGGATGATGGCGAGCAGCGTGCGCGCGGTCCGCTCCGGGTCCACGCCGGCGCGCAGCTCTCCGGCGGCTTCGGCCTCGTGCAGATGGCGCAGGAAGCCCGCGCGGTAGGTGGCGTGCAAGGCGGTGACGCGCGGCGCGAGTTCGGGTTCCGGGCCGGACGCGTCGACCATCAGCTGATAGAGGCAGATCGCGGCCTCCGAGCTGTCGCGCACCCCTTCGCCATGGGCCAGCACCCGCGCGCGCAGGGCGACGAGGCCGGAGCGGCCGGCGAGCCGGCTTTCCAGGTAGCGGTCGAACCAGGCCAGCGACGCGTCCATCACCGCGCCGAGCAGCGCGATCTTCGTGCCGAAGCGCTCGGCCGGAAGCCCGCGGGAATAACCGGCGGCGAGGCCGATCTGGGCGAGGCTCGCGCCCTTCACGCCATGGCGGGCGATCTGGCCGATGGCGGCGCGCAGCATCTTGCGGTCGGATTCCGCGCGCCGCTCGGCCTGGGGCCGCCGCGCCGGCTGGGCGGCGGGATCGGGCGCCGCCGCCGCGCCATCGGATCCGGGCTTCGCGCCTTGCGTCATGCCTGCTCCCCGCCGCTGCGCGCGCGGCTCATCCGCCGATCGTCTCGCGCCGCACCCGCACCCCGGCCGCCTCGCGGTCCCAGGTCTCGGCCGTCACGCCGTCCGCGCGCAGATCCAGCTTGCGGACCTTGGCGGTGGGGGTCCTCGGCAGCGCCTCCACCACCCTGATGTAGCGGGGCAGCATGAAATGGGCCATGCGGGGGACGAGGAATTCCAGCAGCGCCGCCGGGTCGACCGAGCGGCCCGGCGCAGGGGCGACGACCAGCAGCACTTCGTCCTCCGAGACGTCGGACTTCACCGCCACCGCGGCGCATTCGTTGACGTCGGGATGGGCGAGCGCCTCGGCCTCCACTTCGTAGGAGGAGATGTTTTCGCCCCGCCTGCGGATCGCGTCCTTGATCCGGTCGACGAAGAAGAAGTTGCCGTCCGCATCACGCCGGAACCCGTCGCCGGTGTGGAACCAGCCGTTGCGCCAGGCGGCGGCCGTGGCCTCGGGGTTCTTGTAGTAGCCCGAATTCAGCGCCCAGGGGCTGTCGGCGCGCACGATCAGCTCCCCCGCCACGCCGGGCGCCACCTCGCAATCATGCTCGTCGACGATGCGCAGCTCGACGCCTTCGCGCGGGCGGCCGGCGGAATGGATGATGGTCGGATCGAGCGCGGTCACGAGCGGGCAGCTGACCTCGGTCATGTTGAACAGCGACATCGTCCGCACGCCGAAGCGGGCGGCGAAATCGGAGGCGTCGAAATCGTAGGGGATCAGGCACACCAGGCGAAGGGGATTGTCGGCGTCGTCGGGATGCGGCGGCCGCTTGGCGAGGAACTGGGCCATGACGCCGAGCAGGATGACGAAGGTGGTTTCGGTATCGCGGATCATGTCCCAGAACGTCTCGGTCTTGAACGCGTCGATCATCGAGACGGAGCCGCCCCGCGTGAGCATGGTGTGGCAGGGCAGCGTGCCGCCGACATGGAACATCGGCAGGTTCGCCATGTAGCGATCCTCCGCCCCCAGCGGCAGGGCGGCGCCCATGGCGGTGAGATGGGCGTAGGAAGACAGCACCCCCTTCGACGGGCCGGTGGTGCCGGAGGTGTAGATGACCGACTGCACGTCCCAGGGGCCCGGCATGGGGTCGAGCGACGGGGGCTCGGCCCCCTCGGGCGCGAGCGCCTCGGGCCCGTGCGCCTCCAGCCCCGCGCAGGGCGAGGCGTCGCCCGCCACCCGCACCAGCTTTTTCAGGCGCGCCAGCGGGATGTCCTCCAGCCGCGCGCAGAGGTCGCGATGGGCGACGATCAGCGCGGCGTCGGAATTCTCGATGACATGGGCGAGCAGCCCGCCCTTGTAGGCGGTGTTGATCGGGACGTAGACCGCGCCGAGATAGTTGATCGCGTACCAGACCCTGAGCGCGTCCTGGCCGTTGGGCAGCCAGCTGACCACATGATCGCCGGGCGCGACCCCAAGCGCGGCGAGGCCGGCGGCGCACTGGCGGACCTCGGCCCGCAGGCGGGCGTAGGTCCAGCGCTCCCCATCCGGGAAGACCGCGTAGACCTTGTCGGGCGTCTCCGCCGCGCGGCGGTCGATCAGCAGCCGCGTCACGCAATCCGCGGCGGCGGGCAGGCGGGGGTCGGCTCGGGTCTCGGTCACGGGGCGCATCCTCCCAAAGGGCGGGCCTGTGTCACCAGGCGTCGATCCAGGCGTGCTTCTTGCCGTTCTCGCCCCGGCCCCTGCCCCTGCCCTGCCAGGGCGTGTCGAGCGAGGCGGTGATCCAGCCGCGCGTCTCGGCCGGGTCGATCACGTCGTCGATTTCGAAGAGGCTGGCGGCCGAGAGCGCGGCGCCGCGGGAATACTCCGCCGCGACCAGCCGCTGGAACTCCGCCTCCCGCGCCTCGGGATCCTCGATCGCGGCGAGCTTGTCGCGGAAGCCCAGCCTGACAAAGCCCTCCAGCCCCATGCCGCCGAACTCGCCGGTGGGCCAGGAGACGAGGAAGAGCGGGTTGTGGAACCCGCCCCCCGCCATGCCCTGCGCGCCGAGCCCGTAGCCCTTGCGCAGCACCACCGTGAAGAACGGCACGGTGAGGTTGGCGCCGACCAGGAACAGGCGCGCGCAATGGCGCACCAGCCCGGTCTTCTCCGCCTCCGGCCCCACCATGTTGCCGGGCGTGTCGCAGAGGTAGAGGACCGGCACGTCATGCGCGTCGCACACGGTCATGAAGCGCGCGGCCTTGTCGGCGGCGGGGCTGTCGATGGCGCCGCCCAGATGCATGGGGTTGTTGGCCACCACCCCCACCGGCTGGCCCGCCACCCGGATCAGCGCGGTGATCATGCCATGGCCGTAGCCGCGCCGAAGCTCGAGCACCGAGCCCTCGTCCGCGATCAGGTCGATGGCCGGGCGGATGTCATAGGCCTGGCGGCGGCTCTCGGGCACCACATGGCGCAGGCGGCGCTGGTCGGCGGCGGTCCACTCGGCGGTTGGACCCTGGAAATAGGAGAGGTATTTCTTCGCGACGGCCACCGCCTCCGCCTCGTCCTTCACCAGGACGTCGACGACCCCGTTGGGGACCTGCACCGACATCGGGCCGACCTCTTCGGGGGTGTAGACGCCGAGGCCCCCGCCCTCGATCATCGCGGGGCCGCCCATGCCCAGATTGGTGTTTTCAGTCGCGATGATCACGTCGCAGAGGCCGAGCGCGGCGGCGTTGCCCGCGAAGCAGCGGCCGGAGACGACGCCGACCATGGGGGCGAGGCCGGAATGCGCGGCCATCATGTGGAAGGTCGGGGTGTCGAGCCCGCCCGAGTTGATGAAATCGGTGTCGCCCGGGCGCCCGCCGCCGCCCTCGGTGAAGAAGATCAGCGGCAGGCGGCGCCGGTTGGCGATGGTCAGCAAGCGGTCGGTCTTGGCGTGGTTCTTCCACCCCTGGGTGCCCGCGAGCACCGTGTAGTCGTAGGAGAGCACCGCGCAGCGCGCCTTGTCGGCGGGAAAGAGGTCGCCGTTCACATGGCCGACGCCGGCGATCAACCCGTCGGCAGGGGTGCGCGCGATCAGGTCCTCCATCGTGCGCCGCGTGCGCTGGGCGGCGATGACCAGCCCGCCATATTCGACGAACGATCCCGCGTCGGTCAGGTCCGCCACATTCTCGCGCGCCGTGCGCTGGCCGGTCTTGCGGCGGCGCGCCACCGCGTCCGGGCGGGCGGCGTCGAGCGTGTTGGCGCGGCGCGCCATCGCCTCGGCGAGGTCGGGGCGGATGTGGTCGAGGTCGATCTCGGCGGCCTCCGCCGCGATCCCGGCGAGGCTTTCGTCGGGGGCGAAGATGGCGACGGGCTGGCCCTCGGTCGCCATGTCGCCGGGTTTGACGAGGAAGCGCAGCACCCGGCCGGCGGCGGCGGCGGCGGCGCTGTGCTCCATCTTCATCGCTTCGAGGATGATGACCGGCGCGCCGGCGGCGACTTCGGCGTCCGGCTCGACGCTGAGCGCGATGACCGAGCCTTCGATGGGGGCGCGCAGGAACGTGGCGCCCTCGGGCAGGTCGGGGAGCACGTCCGCCGCGGCGGCTTTGGTCGCGGCCGCGGGGGCGGCGACCGCGTGGCGGGTCGGGTGGGCGGTCTCGGCGGTCAGCTCCGGGCCGTGGGCCTCGAGAAAGCCCGTGTCGACGTCGTTCGCCAGGAATTCGGGGCGGCGCAGCAGATTGCGCAGGATGGCGGCGTTGGTCGCCACCCCCTCGATCCGGAATTCGCAAAGGGCGCGGTAGGAGCGCCGGATGGCCTGCGCGTAGTCGGGCGACGGGTCGTGGCAGATCAGTTTGGCGAGCAGCGTGTCGAAACCGGGATTGGTCCGAAAACCGGCGAAGCCCGCGGTGTCCACCCGCACGCCCGGGCCGGACGGCAGGTCGAAGGCGGTCAGCGTGCCCGAGGCGGGCTTTATGAGGCCGTCGGCGCCCTGGGTCTCGGCGTTCAGGCGCAGCTGGATCGCGAAACCGCGGGGCTCGGGCGGCGGGCCGGAAAGACCGAGATCGGCGAGGGTCGCCCCCTCCGCCGCCCGGATCTGGAGTTTCACGAGGTCCAGCCCAGTGACTTCTTCGGTCACGGTGTGCTCGACCTGGAGGCGAGGGTTGGCTTCCATGAAGGCGAAGGCGTGGTCGGGGGAGGTCGCCTCGCGGTCCACCAGAAATTCGAAAGTGCCGAGGCACCGATAGGCGGCGGCGCCGGCCATGGTGAGGGCGGCTTCGAGAATGCGGGCGCGCAAGCCGGGGTCGAGAAACGGGGCCGGCGCGATCTCCACGATCTTCTGGTTGCGGCGCTGAAGGGTGCAGTCGCGCTCCCAGAGATGGGTGACGGCGGTTCCGTCGCCGAGGACCTGAACCTCGATATGGCGGGCGCGGCGGATCAGGCGCTCGGCATAGACCTCGTCGGAGCCGAAGGCGGTTTTGGCTTCGGATTTGCACCGCGCATAGGCCTCGGCGAGGTCGCCCGCGTCGGTGACCCGGCGCATCCCCCGTCCCCCGCCCCCGGCGGCGGCCTTGATCATGATCGCGGCGGTGGGCCCGAGACTGTCGAAGAAGCCGCGGACTTCGTCGAGGCTCGCGTTCCGCCCGGTGCCTAGCAGCATCGGCACGCCGAGTTCGGCGGCGAGCGCCCGGGCGGCGGATTTGTCACCGAAAAGCTCCAGCGCCTCGGGCGACGGGCCGACGAAGGTCAGACCGGCATCCGCGCAGGCGCGGGCGAAGCTGGGGTTCTCGGACAAAAACCCGTAGCCCGGATGCACGGCGTCGGCGCCGGCCTCCGCCGCCAGCCGGGCGATGCCCTCCGCGTCCAGATAGGCCCGCGGGCCGACGCCCGGCAGCGCCACGGCGCGGTCGGCCTTGCGCACATGCAGGGCCTCGGCGTCGTCGGCGGAGAAGACGGCGACGGTCTCGATCTCCATCTCCGCCGCGGCGCGCATCACGCGGACCGCGATCTCGCCCCGGTTGGCGATCAGCAGCCGCCGGATCGGGCGCGGGGAGAAGGCGGGGGCGTCGGACATCGGGAACTCCGGGGAACGGGAACGAAGGAAGGGACGAGCCGCGCGCGGCTCAGTCCATGAACTGCGGCAGCCAGGTGATGATGCCGGGGAAGATGATGAACAGCGCCACCGCCACCGCGTCCGCCACCAGGAACCACAGGATGCCGCGGAAGATGGCGGTCAGGCTCACCTCGTCCCCGACCACCCCCTTGATGACGAAGACGTTCAGCCCGACGGGCGGCGTGATCATCCCGATCTCGAGGAATTTCGCGAGGAAGACGCCGAACCAGATCAGGTCGATGTCCTCGGCCCGCAGGACGGGCAGCAGCACCGGCAGCGTCAGCAGCATCGCCCCGATGGGGTCGAGGAACATGCCGAGGAAGAGGTAAAGCGCCGAGATGCCGAGGATCAGCATCAGCGGATCGGCCTGCAAGCCGATGACGGCCGAGGCGATCAGCTCCCCCGACCCCGACAGCGCCAGAAACCGGGTCAGCAGATTGGCGCCGATGGCGATGAGGAAGAGCGCGGCGGTGGTGGTCAGCGTCTCCTGCACCGCCGCCCAGATGGCGCGGGCGGTGAGGCTGCCCTTGACCCAGGAGATGACGATGGCGGCGAAGGCCCCGACGGCGCCGGCCTCGGTCGCGGTGAAGAGGCCGACGAACATGCCGCCGATCACCACCACCAGCAGGGCCAGCACCGGCCAGGTCTCCTTCAGATGCGCGATCCGCTCCGCCAGCGGCGGGCGCACATCGAGCCTTGGGGCGCAGCTGGGGTCGATGGCCGCGCGGATCCAGATCACGGCCACGTAGAGGATGGCGGTGACCAGACCGGCCCCGACGCCGCCCATGAAGAGCTTGCCGATGGGGGCCTCGGCGAAGACCCCGAAGAGAATGAGCAGGATCGACGGCGGGATCAGCGCCCCCAACGTCCCCGCGGCGGCGATGGAGCCGGTGGCGAGGCCCTTGTCATAGCCCGCGCGCAGCATCTCCGGCACCGCGATCCGCCCCATCGCCGCCGCGCAGGCGACGGAAGAACCGGTGACCGCGGCGAAGCCCGCCGACCCGATGACGGACGCGATGGCAAGGCCCCCGGGCAGCCGCGCCATCCACGACCGGCAGGCGTCGAAGAGACCGCGTGTCAGCCCCGCATGATAGCACACGAAGCCCATCAGCAGGAACATGGGGATCGACGACAGCGTCCACTTGGCCGCGAAATCGTAAGGCACGGCGGAGAGGATGCCCCAGGCCGGCCGCTCCCCGATCAGGATCCACACGCCGCCGAAGGAGACGCCGATCAGGCTCAGCCCCACCGGCACGCGCAGGAGCAGGAGGAGGACCAGGAAAGCCAGTCCGAAGACGCCGATGACCTCGTTCGCCATGGCTCAGACCCTGCCCGTGTCTTCGACGGCGCTGTCGGGCGCGTCCAGCGGAACCTCGCCCATCGCGCCGGAAATGCCGGTGACGGCGGAGGCGGCGCGGTAAAGCAGCACCAGCGCGAACAGCCCGAAGCCCACGGGCAGCACGAAATAGCCCGGCCAGATCGGCATATTGACGTCGAGCTCCTGGATGTAGGCGCCCGACTGGAATTTCTTCATCGCCTCGGTCCACAGCCGCCAGGCGATCCCGGCGCAGCCCATCGCGCAGACCAGGCTGACGATCCCGCCGAGCGCCCGTTTCCAGCCCTGCGAAAGGTGCTGGAACACCAGCTCGACCGAGATGTGACGGTTGAGCTTCTCGGCCAGCGCCAGCGGCGCGAAGGCCACGAACAGCATGTAATAGTTGGCCACGAGGATGGAGGTCAGCGGGATCGGCCAGGAGATGAGGTTCTTCAGGGCCACGTCCGCCACGATCTGCAGCATCATCAGGATCACCGCCGCCGCGCCCAGAAGGGTCGCGGCGACGACGAGCCAGCCGAGGAGCCGGCCGAACAGGGTCATGTGGGCGTCCCGCTCAGTTCAGGACCGCGGCGTCGACCTTCGAAAAGATCTCGGCGTTGTAGAGCTTGGCGACCGCGTCGATGTCGGTGGCGTCGATCTTCGCCAGCAGGCCTTCCCATTTGGTCAGCAGCGCCTGGATCCGGGCCACCTGCTCGGCCGCGTCGGCGATGCCGTGCTTCTCGATGTTGTCCTGGGTGATGGTCCTGATGTCATCCTCCTGGAACTTCTCCGTCGCGGCGCGCAGCTCGGCCGACGGCTCGACCAGTTCGACGCCGACCGAAGCCGGGTCGGCCAGCAGCTTGTTGTTGTCCTGGAGGTAGGTGACCGTCGCCCAGGCGGTGGCCGAACCCGCGGCCTCGAGGAAGGCGCGCTTGTCGTCGTCGCTCAGCTCCGACCACAGGTCCTTGTTGAGCGTGAACATGGAGTTGCCGTTGAAGAGGCCGATCGGCTGGTCGAGCAGGAAGTCGGTGACCTCGCCCAGCGACAGCGACTGGAGGATTTCAGGCGCATGGGTGTTGCCGTCGAGCTGGCCCTGGCTGATCGCCTCGTAGATGTCGTTGGCCGAGAGCACGACCGGCGTCGCGCCCATGGCGGCGACCCAGCGGCCATAGGGGCCGAAGCCGCGGATCTTCTTGCCCGCGAAATCGGCCGGCGTGGTCAGCTTGTTGACCGACATCATGTAATAGGGGCCGGTGACGACCATGCCGAGGAACACCTGGTTCTGGTCGGCGTATTCCTTCAGGCAGGGCGCGCAGGAGAACATGAATTCGTTCACCGCCGCCGCCATCAGCACCGGGTCGGTGGTGGCCGTCGCCATGTCGCCGACGAGGTTGGTGTTGGGGAATTCGGCGCGGTGATAGGCGGGCACGATGAAGGCGCCGTCGGCGACGCCGTCGCGCAGGCCGGTCATCGACTCGGCGAAGTTCAGCAGCGAAGCCTCGAAGATCTTGCCGGTGAAGGCGCCGTCGGTGTTGGCCTCGACGTTCTGGGCGAACTGATACATGCCGCGCACCAGCGCGCTGGAGCCGGACATGCCGACCGCGATGCGCAGCTCCTCGGCCTTGGCCGGGGCGGGCGCGGCGATGGCGGCGGCGGACATGAGGATCGCGAGCGCGGACGCGGAAAACGCGCCGCCGAAGCGGTTGCTGAGCATCTGGAGACTCCTCCCTGAGTCGATGTGCGGCGCATTGAGTCGCCTTGTTGTGGGGCGACGCTACGCAGTTCATGGTCGGCCAGCAAGTATTTTCGAGAGGTTGTTTTCCGTTGACTTTCCCGCCCGCCTCGCCCCGGATGCGGCCTGAGGAAACATGCGCGGCCCATCGCGGTCGCGCCCATGGCACGCGGGTCAACCGCGGCCGGCCTCGGGGGAGGAGACGAACGCGCGGGGGCCCTGTCCCCGCCGGCGGCGCTTGCGCCGCCCGGCCCCTCCCTCCCATCGGCCCCTGTTTCGCCTGGTCCCAGCCCGGCGCGGGCGGGGGCGCAAGCCGCGGGGAGGACGCGCATGAAGATGCTGGCGGAGGGCAATCCGAACGTGATGCTCGTCGGGCCGGATCGGGTTTTCTACAACGGTCTGCTCGGCAACACCGACAAGGTGCGCCAATTGGGGGGGTTCGCGCTTTACGCAGCCCCCGTGGGCGAATTCGAGATCGCGATCGAGGACGGGCCCAAACGGCGCACCCGCATCGCGGCGGTCGCCCCGCATGTGCGCCACCGGATCACCGCGGAGGCGAACCTGATCGGCTCGGTGGTGATCGAGCCCGAAACCGTGGCGCCGGGCGAACTGGACGCGCTGGCGCGGCGAACCCTCGACCCGCAGGCGGCGGCGCGGCTGCATGCCGGCATCGCCGAGGCCAAGCGCCGGCTCGACGGGTCCGAGGACCTCGCGGGGTTTTCGACCGAGGATTTCGACGCGCTGCTGCTCGGCGCGCCGCTGGCCCGCCGGCGGCTTGACGCAAGGGTGGAGGGAGCTGCGCGCGCCCTGCGCGATCTGGGCGCCGACCAGCCGGTGGCGGCCGAGGACTGCGCGATGGAGGCGGGGCTTTCCACCTCGCATTTCCTGCACCTCTTCACCCGCGAGACCGGGCTGCGCTTCCGCTCCTGCCGGATGTGGAAACGGGGCCGCGCCTTGCTGCGCCATGTCACCAGCCCGGAGACGCTGACCAATGTGGCGCTCGATCTCGGCTATCCCGACAGCACGCATTTCAGCCACTCGATCCGGCGGATCTACGGGCTGACCCCGCGCTCGATCTTCAAGGGGTCGCGCGAGCTGGAGATCGTGGAGGGGGCGACGGCGGTTCACTGACGCCGCCCCTGACATCGTCATCGCGCCCGCCCTCAGCCCGCGGCGGGCGCGAGGCGAGCGAGCACTTGGCCGGCCGAGACCTGGTCGCCCTTGGCCACCAGCATCTCGGCCACCTCGCCGCCGCCGCGCAGGCGCTGCACATGCTCCATCTTCATCGCTTCGAGCGTCACCAGGGGCGCGCCCGGGTCCACCTTGTCGCCCGGCGCCGCATGGACCGCGGCCACCTGCCCGGTCATCGAGGCGCGCAGCACGCCGTCATCCGCGCCGTCTTCGGCGGTTTTGGCGGGCGCATGGGCGAGGTCGGTGAGCGCAAGATCGACGCCCCCGCAGGCGAGCCAGATCCGCGCCCCGTCCCGCGCCCAGGCGATCCGGGCCGTGCGTCCCCGCCAGCGCAGGTTTGCAATGCCGGGGGCGAGAGAGACGACGGAAACCGGCTCGCCCCCCTGCCCCAGGTCGACGGACCAGTCCCCGGTCTCCCGGTCCCGCGCGATGGCGGCGTCGCGGACTTGCCCGCCCATCTCGAAGCGGATCGGCGCCGCGAAGGCATGGGCGAGGGGGTGCGCGGCGAAGCCGGTCGCCGGCAAGGGCCGGGCGGTGAGAAGGACCAGCAGGGCCGCGGCGGGGGCGAGCGCTTCCGTGGCCTCCGGGTCGGGGTCGGCGAGGGCGGCGCCGAGCCGCGGACAGAAATCGGTGGTGACGGCGCCGGCGGCGAAGTCGGGATGGGAGAGGGCGCGAATGAGAAACCCCCGATTGGTGGCGACGCCCAGCGCCGCGGTGCGTTCGAGCCCCGCGATCAGCGCGAGACGGGCCGCTTCCCGCGTCGGGCCGGTGGCGATCAGCTTCGCGGCCATCGAGTCGTAATGCGGCGAAATCTCCGACCCGCTTTCCAGACCCGTCTCGACTCGCAGGGTTTCGGGCGCCGACCACAAGATCACCCGCCCGGTCTGGGGGAGGAACCCTGCGGCGGGATCCTCGGCGCAGAGCCGCGCCTCGATGGCGTGGCCGGTGAGGCGGATGGCGTCCTGCGTCAGCGGCAGCGGCTCGCCCATCGCCACGCGGAGCTGCCATTCCACCAGGTCGAGGCCGGTGACGGCCTCAGTCACCGGGTGTTCGACCTGGAGACGGGTGTTCATTTCCATGAAGTAGAAGTCGCCCGCCTCGTCCACCAGGAATTCCAGCGTGCCGGCCCCCTCGTAGCCGATGGCCTTCACCGCGGCGACGGAGGCGGCGCCCATCGCGGCGCGCAGGTCGGGCGAGACGGCGGGCGAGGGCGCTTCCTCCAGCACCTTCTGATGGCGGCGCTGCACCGAGCAATCGCGCTCGCCCATATGCACGGCATCGCCGTGGCGATCCCCGAACACCTGGATCTCCACATGGCGGGGGCGGAGGATGGCGCGTTCCAGGAGCACACGGTCGTCGCCGAAGCCCGCCCTGGCCTCGGATCTGGCGGAGGCGAGGGCGGCGGCGAAATCGGCCGCGTCCTCCACCAGCCGCATCCCGCGCCCGCCGCCGCCGGCGATGGCCTTGATCATCAGCGGGAAGCCCACCTGCCCGGCCGCTTCGGTCAGCGCGGCGTCGGACGGGTCGGTTCCGTCATGGCCCGGCACGCAGGGCACGCCCGCCGCCTGCATCGCGGCCTTGGCGGCGGCCTTGTCGCCCATGGCCCGGATCGCCTTGGCTGACGGCCCGACGAAGACCAGCCCGGCCGCCGCGCAGGCCGCGGCGAAATCGGGGTTTTCGGACAGGAACCCGTAGCCCGGATGCACCGCGTCGGCGCCGGAGACGGCGGCGGCGTCGAGGATCGCGGCGATGTTGAGGTAGCTCTCGCGCGGCGCGGCCGGGCCGATCGCCACCGAGAAATCCGCGGCGCGGACATGGGCGGCGTCGCGGTCGGCGTCGGAATGGATCGCGACGGTTTCCAGCCCCATCGCCCGGGCGGTGCGCATCACGCGCAGCGCGATCTCGCCCCGATTGGCGATCAGGAGGCGGCGGAAGGGCGTGGCGGCGGTCATGGCCGGGCCACCGCGAACTGCACGGGGCGCGGGGCGCGGGCGTCGCCCTCGGCGCAGATGCGCAGCGCCTCGGCCAGCACCGCGCGGGTGTCGCGGGGGTCGATCACGCCGTCGTCGAGGAGGCGGGCGGAAGTGTGGAAAACGTCCATCTGGCTCTCGAATATCTCGGTGATGCGGGCGGTCTGGGCCTTGAGCGCAGCCTCGTCGGGGGCGACGCCTTTGCGTTCGGCCCCGGCGCGGGCGACGATCTCCATGGTGCCGGACGCCTGTTCCGCCCCCATGACCGCGGTGCGGGCGTTGGGCCAGGCGAAGCAGAAACGGGGGGCGAAGCCGCGGCCGCACATGCCGTAATTGCCGGCCCCGAAGGACGCGCCGCAATAGAGGGTGATCTGGGGCACGGTGGCGTTGGTGACCGCCTGGATCATCTTGGAGCCGTGCTTGATCATCCCCGCCTCTTCGAACGCCTTGCCGACCATGTAGCCGGTGGTGTTGTTGAGGTAGAGGATCGGGGTCCCGGTCTGGCAGCAGCCCTGGATGAAATGGGTCGCCTTGTTGGCCCCGGCCACGTCGAGGGGTCCGTTGTTGGTGAGGATGCCGACCTGCATCCCCTCCACCCGGGCGCGGCCGACGACGGTGGCGGGGCCGTAGCCGGCGCCGGTCTCCTCGAACTCGGATCCGTCGACGAACCGCGCGATGACCTCGCGCATGTCGACCGGGCGGCGGTGGTCGGCGGGCATGACGCCGAGCATGTCCTCGGGGTCGTATGCGGGGGGCGCCGCAGGGACGCGGGGCGCGACGCGGTCCCAGCCGAGATCATCGACGATGCGCCGGGCGATGCCGATGGCGTGGCGGTCATCCTCGGCCATGTGGTCGCCGAGGCCGGAGACGGTGGTGTGCATCACCGCGCCGCCCAGCTCCTCCTCGCTCGCCACTTCGCCGGTGGCGGCTTTGAGGAGCGGGGGGCCTGCGAGGAAGGCGCGGGTGCGGCCACGGACCATGACGATGTGGTCGGAAAGGCCGGTCTGGTAGGCGCCGCCCGCGGTCGACGAGCCATGGGTGACGGTGATGACCGGGAGCCCCGCCGCCGACAGCCGCGCGAGGTTCCGGAAGGTGGCGCCGCCGTGGATGAAATCCTCGACCCGGTAGGTCATCAGGTTGGCGCCGGCGCTCTCCACCAGCTGCACGTAGGGGAGGCGGTTCTCCAGCGCGATCTCTTGCGCGCGCAGGGCCTTGTCGAGGCCGTAGGGTTGCAGGGCCCCCGCCGCGATCCCCGAATCCGAGGCGTTGACCATGCAGCGCACCCCGCAGATCACCCCGATCCCCGTGACGATGCCGCCCCCCGCGATGCTTCTTTCGGCATCGGGCGTGTCGCACCG
>NZ_JBSRTQ010000124.1:0-13083 GCF_055129145.1 Albimonas sp.
GAGTACGTCCAGTCCCGCAAGCGCAGCGAGCAGGAGCAGCGCCGCCAGGCCGCCATCAACGAGCTCCTTGGCCGCCCCGCCGACGCCCCGGCCGACGCGCGGCCCGTGCCTCGGGACCAGGGAACCACGGCCGGGGTCGGGCGCCGCCCGTTCATGTCCGCGTCAAGTTCCCGCGCCCCCCCGACGACTCGGGGCCGACAAGTTGGGACTGACACGTCCGCGCAACCTGCTATCGTGCCCGCGCGGCGGTCCCGCGCCCGGCCTCGCCGGCCCGCGCCGACCCCGCCCGCATCTCGTCCGGCCCGCATCCCGCGCCCGGACGCAAGCCCATCCCCGGCCCGGAGGCCCGGTCCTGCATCGCAGGCCGCCCGAAGCCTCCGCCGCCCGACACGGAGTGAGACATGCGATCCATCCTCGCCCTCGGCCTGGCGGCCGCCCTTGCCTTCGGCGCCGCCGCCGGCGCGCAGGCGCAGTCCGCGCTCAGCGAGATCCTGAACGGCGGCGTGCTCAAGGTCGGCACCACCGGCGACTGGAACCCGATGAGCGTGCGCGACCCCGCCTCGAATGCCTACAAGGGCTACGACATCGACGTGATGGAGGCGCTGGCCGCCGATCTCGACGTGAAGCTGGAATTCGTGCCGACCGACTGGAAGACCCTGGTCAACGGCGTCGTCGCCAAGAAATACCACATCACCGGCTCCGCCTCGATCAGCCCGGCGCGGATGAAGGTGGCCGGCTATTCCGAGTCCTACCTGACCGTGGTGATCCTGCCCTTCACCACCAATGAAAAGCTCGAGCGGTTCAAGGACTGGTCCGACATCGACAAGCCCGACGTGATCGTCGCCACCACGCTCGGCACCACCTTCGAGAAATACGTGAAGGCGTGGTTCCCCAACGCCCGCATCACCGTGGTCGAGGCTCCGGCCCGCGGCTATCAGGAGGTGATCTCCGGGCGCGCCGACGTGTTCGTGACCTCCAACATCGAGGGCGCGACCCTGATCGAGAAGTTCCCCAACATCACCCGCGTGCCGGTGGCGACCTCGCGCGCGCCCTCGCCGATCGCGATGCTGCTGCCGCAGGACGATCAGGTGTGGATCAACTATGTGAACAACTGGATCGCGGTGAAGAAGCTGGACGGGTTCTTCCAGCAGACCGCGGTGAAATGGGGCCTCGCGTCGCGCGACTGATGTCGCGCGGCTGACCTTGCGCGACTGATGTCGCGGACCACCCCGGGCGCGGCCTAGACGGGCCGCGCCCGCCCGCCCCCGCCCGCCGCATGCAGCGTGGCGGCGGAGATGGCGGCGAGCTGCTGGGCGAGCCCCGCCCCCGCCCCCGGAAACGCCCCGTCGAGCGCCGCGGTGCCGATGGTGAAGCCGGCCGCCCCCGACGCCGCCGCCGCCTCGATCCGCGCGGGATCCGCGATCGACCCCGCCATGATCACCGGTTTCCGCGTCGCGGCGCAGACCGCGCGCATCAGCGCCGGCACGTCGCCCGCATGGCGATAGGCGAGCAGATCGAGCCCGTGCACGTCGTCCCGCTCCGCCAGCCGCGCGGCGGAGGCGGCGATTTCCGCCACGCCCCCTTCCAGCACGCTCGGATGCCCCACGATCCGCCCGGGAAACGGCGAATAGCGGATGCCGGCGGTGGCGAGCACCGGGGCCACCAGATCCGCCCGCGTGCCGCCCAGCAGGTGATCCACCCCGATGGAAGCGGCGACGGAGGCGGAGCGCAGCTCGGTCTCCGCATCCAGCGACACCACCTCCAGATAGGTCGTCGCCCCCCCGGCGCGCAGGCGGGCGTTGAGCCGGGCGAGCTCGCGCTCCGGCAGTCCCACGTCCTTGAACCCGATATGGCGCAGGCCGAGCGCCAGCGCGGTCTCGGCATGTTCCATCGCGTCGGCGACGGTGCGGTCGTTGCGGGTCAGCATGAAGATGAAGTCGAAGGGCATCGGCGGCGGCGGTCCCCTGCGCTCTGTTTCCGGGCCCGGGTCCCCGGCGACGGCGGGGGGAATCGGGCGCGTCCCCAGCATCCGCCCTGCGGCCCGGAATGGGAAGGCCGCAGATCGGGGCGGCGCGCCGCGCCGACGCGCCCCGGTTGAACAGGCGGCGCGGCGGACTAGCCTCTAAGTCAACCGTTTCATCCCGGGCCCGGCCGCGCCGCCTGCGCGCCAGCCCCGCCCCCGCCGGCGACATGCCGAGAAGGAACCGCCCATGACCCGTCCCGCGCCCGACGCCTTCGACCTGCCCCCCGAGCCCGACAACCGCGATGGCGCCCCCCGCCGCGTCGGAGTGGAGCTGGAATTCGCCGGCATCGACCCCGAAGCGGCCGCCCGCGTCGTCGCCGGCGTGCTGGGGGCCGAGCCGCGGGAGACCGGCCCCGGCGCGTGGAAGATCGACACGCCCGAGGGCGACTGGGAAATCTATCGCGACAGCGCGCTGCGCAAATCCGAGGGCGGGCGCAAGCTGGTGGAGCTCGCCTCCTCCGTCATCCCGGTCGAATGCGTGGCGCCGCCGCTGCCTCTGGCGAAGCTGCCGGTGGTCGAGGCGGCGGCGACCGCACTGCGCGAGGCCGGCGCCGCCGGCACCCATGACGGCGCGCTGCTGGGATTGGGGATGCACCTGAACGTCGAGGTGATCTCGACCGAGGCGCGCGATCTCGTCCCCGTGGTCCGCGCCTTCGCGCTGCTGGAAGACAGCCTGCGCGCCGCCGACCCCATCGACCTCTCGCGCCGCGCCCTGCCCTTCGTCGACCCGTTTCCGCGGGCCTTCGTCACCGAGGCGGCGCGCGACGGCGCGGACTGGGACTTCGCCGCGCTGGCGGATAGCGCGCTGGCGCACAACCCGACCCGCAACCGGGCGCTGGACCTGCTCCCGATCCTCAAGCTAGCGGATCCCGACCGCGTGACCGCGGCGCTCGGCGACGAGATCAAGATCGGCGCCCGCCCCGCCTGGCATTACCGCCTGCCCGACTGCCGGATCGACGAGCCCGACTGGTCGGTCGCCCGCGAATGGCGCCGCTGGCTGCTGGTCGAGGCGGTCGCCGCCCGTCCCGAGCTGCTGGACGCGCTGGCCGCGGAGTGGCTGGAGCTGGACGACGAGCTGATCGCCCTGCCCGGCGAATGGCGCAGGCGCGCCGACGCGGTGCTGGCCGGGGCCGGGATCCGTCCGGCCGAACGGATGGAGGGCGAGGATCAGGAAACCGCCGCATGATGGGCTGGAGCGCGCGCCCCGCCATCGGCGTCACCTGCTCGCGCCGCTCGGGCTGGCGGATCTTTCCGCTGATGTGGCTGTCGGTGGCGCTGGCAGGCGGGCGGGCGCGGCGCTGGGACACGGCGCGCGAGGTGGACCTCTCCGCCGTCGACGGCGTGGTGATCGGAGGGGGAGACGACATCTCGGCCGAACTTTACGGGGGCGAGCTGGTGGCGACCTCCCGCGTCGACCCGGACCGCGACCAGCTGGAGCAGGACGTGATCCGGGACGCGTTCGCGCGGGGGCTGCCGGTGCTCGGCATCTGCCGGGGCGCGCAGATGCTCAACATCGTGCTGGGCGGGACGCTCGACCAGGACGCCTATGCGACCCACGCCTCCAGCGACCCGACCCGCACCATCCTGCCGCGCAAGACGGTCGAAGTGATCCCGGCGAGCCGGCTGGCGGGGCTGGCGGGGACCGCGCCGATGCGGGTGAACTCCCTGCATACCCAGGCGGTGGACCGGTTGGGCGAGGGGCTGCGCGCCGTCGCCCATGACGAGGGCGGCATGATCCAGGCGGTGGAGCGGGACCGCGAGCCCTTCGCGCTGGGCGTGCAGTGGCACCCCGAGCATCTGGTCTACGCCCGTCGCCAGCGCCGCCTGTTCCGCGGACTGGTGCGCGCGGCGGAGGCCGGCCGCGCCCGGCGCCCGCATCTGCAGGCGGTGGATTCCATCGAAGCCTGAGCCCCCCGGAACCCGAACGCGCCGGCCGGAGACATCCGACCGGCGCGCGGCGTTCGCGGACAGAGGAGGCGCCGGCGACCCGCAGGAAGTCGGGTCGTCCGACCTGTCCGCCACCTCGACCGCGCCCCAGGGAGGAGAACGCGGCCGGTCTCTTGTTACGTTGACCCTCAGGCCACCAGCGCCGCGGCGGTGGCGAGTTTGGCGCGGCAATCCTTCACCATCCGCTCGATCAGCTCGGCGCAGGTGGGGATGTCGTGGATCAGCCCGCAGACCTGGGAGGCCCAGACCAGCCCGCCATTCGCATCGCCCTCCTCCAGCGCCGCCCGCCCGCGCGGGCCGGCGACGAGGGCGTGGATGTCCTTGAACTCGGCGCCGCCGGGGCGGGTCTCGATGGCCACGACCTCTTCGGACACCGCGTTCTTCAGCACCCGGCCGGTGTTGCGCAGGGTGCGGAAGATCAGGATCGTGTCCCGCTCCCCGGCCGCGACGATGGCCTGCTTGATGTTGTCGTGGATCGGGGCTTCCTGCACCGCGCAGAAGCGGGTGCCCATGTTGATGCCCTCGGCCCCCAGCGCGAAGGCCGCGGCCATCGTCGCCCCGTCGCCGATGCCGCCCGAGGCGATCAACGGCACCTTCACCGCCTGCGCCGCGGCGGCGAAGAGCACGAGGCCGCCCACGTCATCCTCGCCCGGATGGCCCGCCGCCTCGAACCCGTCGATGGAGATGGCGTCGACGCCCCCCCGCTCCGCCGACAGCGCATGGCGGACCGAAGTGCACTTGTGCACGACCACCGCGCCGGCGGCATGGATCTGCTCGATGAACTCCTTGGGGCTGCGCCCGGCGGTCTCGATCACCTTCACGCCGGATTTGAGCGCGACCTTGAGATATTCCTCATAGGGCGGCGGCGAAGCGGCGGGGAAGATGGTCAGGTTCACGCCGAAGGGCTTGTCGGTCATCTCGCGGCAGCGCGCGATCTCCTTCGCCAGATCCGCAGGCGTCGGCTGGGTCAGCGAAGTGAGGATGCCGAGGCCGCCGGCGTTCGACACGGCGGAGGCGAGCTCCGCCCGCCCCACCCACTGCATGCCGCCCTGGATGATCGGGTATCTGGTGCCCAGCAGCTCGGTCACACGGGTTTTCATAATCGTCTCCCTATTCGGTCGGGGCCGCGCGGCCGAACGCGGCGCGGACGTCTCGGAGGATCAGCCGGACCACTTCGACCAGCATCAGGGCGAAGGAGATCGGGGCCATGATGGCGATGGGCCAGGACGGCCAGTAGCCGGTGCCGATCTGAAGCTGACGCCCGGTCTCCCAGCTCATCAGCGCGAACCTGGCGCAGTAGTAGAGGACGAGGGCGTAGATCAGCCCCTCCACCAGCAGCACCGCCGCCGCCAGCAGGCGGGCGAAGGCGTTGGAGCGGAAGGCGTCGAGCGTCTCCAGCCGCGGGAACGAGCCCTCGCGATGCGCGAGCGGCAGGCCCCAGAACACCATGAGGGGGAAGAACGCCCCCTCGATCATGTTGTAGCCGCCGGGGATCAGGTCGCGTTCCAGCACGTAGCGGCCGAAGACGGTGATCACGGTCAGCAGCAGGATGGCGGAGAGGCAGGCGCCCCCGCCGATGGCGGCGATGGCCCATTCGGCCTGGCCGAGCTTGCGATACATCTGCGCGCCCCTCATTGGATCTGCGCCGGAAGCCAGGTCACGACCTCCGGGATCTCGACCATGATCAGCGTGACCACGATGGCCGCGATCAGCGCGAACAGCCCGGTTTGTCGGAAGATCGGGCCGACCGGGTGCCTGACCGCCGCGCAGGCCGCGTAGGTGGCGAGGCCGACGGGCGGGGTCAGCAGGCCCAGCGAGATCATGAAGCAGGCCATCACCCCGAACCACAGCAGGTCGACCTGGGCCGCATCGAGCACCGGGGCGATGATCGGGATCAGCAGGACCATCACCGCGGCGGATTCCAGGATCAGGCCGGCGACGAAGAAGGCGAGCAGGATCAGCGTGATGAGCACGGTGGGGTTGTCGAGCATCGGCTCCATCGCCGCCAGAAGCTCGCGCGGCGCGCGGCTCAGCGACAGGAAGCGGCCGAAGGCCTGGGCGCCGAGCACGATGAACATCAGCATGGACGTCACCTTGACCGCGTCGGTCAGCGCCATGCCGATGTCGCGCAGGCCGAGCCGGCCCATCGCGACCATCCCCACCAGGGCGGTGAAGGCGCCGAGCGCGCCGGCCTCCGCCGCGGTGAAGACGCCGCCGTAGATGCCGCCGAAGATCACCGACATCAGGGCGATGACGAAGATGAAGGCGGCGACCGCCCCGCCGGGCAGCGCCTCCTCCTCCTCGGCCTGAGCGGCGGCGACGGCGGCGGGGTCGCTCTCCCCGAAGAAGTGCAGGCAGATGATGTAGACCGCGATGCACAGCACGCCGGGGATCATCGAGCCGATGAAGAGATGGCCGACCGGCACCAGGGTCAGCGAGCCGTAGATGATCATGATGATCGACGGCGGGATGATCGCGGCGAGCGAGCCCGAAATCGCCGCCAGCGCGATGGAAAACCGCTTGGTGTAGCCGACGCGTTCGAGCTGCGGCCCGGCCATCACCGCCAGCGCGGCGGAGGTGGCGGCGCCCGATCCCGACACCGCGCCGAGCAGCCCGCCCGAGACGATGGTCGCGGCCCCCAGCGGGAACCGCCTGCGGCCGGCGAGCTTGTAGCCGACGCGGAACAGATCCTCGACCACCCGCCCCCGCAGCAGGAACTGCGCCAGCACCAGATAAAGCGGGATGATGGAGAGCGAATAGGAGGACGCGGCCCCCATGATGTCGGAGGCGAGCAGTCCCTCGAACAGGCGCGCGCCCATCATGGCGTACATGCCCACGATGCCCGCGCCCATCAGCACGGCGGCGACCGTCTGGCCCAGCACAAGGAAAAGCGCGAACCAGACGGCGACGAAGATCAACGCCTCATGCGGAGTCATGGGGATCCCTGTCGGTGAAGGAGAGGAGGAAGGGGGAGGCGCGCCGGGCCCTGCGGCCGGCGCGCCCTCTCGGTCGGCTTTCGCTCAGCCGTCGGCCAGATAGGCCTCGACGCCCTCGGGCAGCGCGCCGCCCTCCTCGACGATCAGGCTCGCCCACAGCTTCGCCGCGGCGCGGGCCGGATGGCCGTTCTTCTCCAGCGTCTCGATCCACTGCTTCCAGGTGTCGGCGGCGGCCTTGGCGATGAAGGCCTGCAGTTCGGGCGAGAGATCCTTCACGTCGGTGAACTCGGACCCCGAGGCCTCCGCCGTCTCCTGCACCTGCCGGGCCAGGTCCTCGATATAGACCGCGTTCTCCATCGACACGGCGCGGATGTCGCGGTCGAAGGTCGCCTGCTGCTCGGGCGTCAGACCGTTCCAGGCGCGGTCGGAGATGGCGTGGTAGCTCTCCCAATGCCCGAGCGCGACGCCGGTGATCGAATGCTTGAGGATCTCGATCAGCGAGAAGGACTTCCAGTCGGCGATGGACAGCAGGATGCCGTCGAGGGTCTTGCGCGACAGCGCCTCATAGGCCTGCGGGGCGGGCATGGTCACCGGGTTCACGCCGAGGCGTTCCAGCGTCATGGTCTGCAACGCCGCGCCGGCGCGCATCGGCATGCCCTTGAAGTCGGCCGGGGTCTCGATCTTCTTGGCGGCGGTGTTGATGGCGTAGGCGCCGGTGGCGCCGAGGCCCCAGACCTTGATGCCCTTGCCGCCGATTTCCAGCTCGTAGAACGTCTTGCCGTCCTTCAGCGCCACGTCGCTGTCCAGCAGTTTTTGGAACGCCCGCGTCACCGCGGGCGCGTCGGTGCCGTAGACCGGCAGCTGGCTGATGTCGGTCAGCGGGAACACGCCCGGGTGGTAGGGCGCGAGCAGCGGGGAGACGATGTCGACCGTGCCCCCCTGCAGCGCGTCGAGCCCGCGGCCCACGCCGGTCAGCTCGCCGCCGTAGAAGCGGGTGAAGGTGACGTCGCTGTCGGCCTCCATCCGGTCGGCGAAGACGTCCATCAGCTTGCCGGTCCAGGGATGGACCTGCGGCAGGGCGGACGAGATCATCAGGTTCTGCGCCGCGACCGGAAGGGCTGCGAGCGCGAAGGTCGCGGCCGCGGCGGCCGCCAGAGCGCGGGTCATCAGGGTCTTCATCGGCGTCTCTCCCATGTTGACCGCCTTGCGGCGGCGTCGCCCGTCCGGTTTTCCGGATCGGGAATGATTGGCCGGCGCCTCAGCCGGCGAAGCCCAGAGCCTCCCGCAGGTCGCGCTTGAGGATCTTGCCGTTGGCGTTGCGCGGCAGGGGATCTTTTCGAAACGTGAAGCTCTCGGGCCGCTGGTAGTCGGCGAGGGCTGCGTGGCAGTGGGCGGCGAGCGCGGCCTCGTCCAGCGGGCCTTCGGGGGCGACGATCACCGCGTGCACCCGCTCGCCCAGCACGGGGCACGGTTTGGCGATGACGGCGGCTTCGACCACGCCCGGAAACTCGTGCAGCACGCCCTCCACCTGCGCGGTGAAGATCTTGAAGCCGCCGCGGTTGACCATGTCCTTCTTGCGGTCATGGACATGGACGAAGCCGTCGGCGTCGATGGAACCGATGTCCCCGGACTTCCAGAAGCCCGCGCAGAATTCGCGGGCGGTGGCCTCGGGGTTCTCCCAGTAGCCCGGCACGACGTTGGCGGCGCGATGCCAAAGCTCGCCATGCGCGCCGGGGGGGCATTCGATCCCGTCGTCGTCCATCACCAGGATCTCGGCCCCCGGCGCGGGCAGGCCGACGGAGAGGCGGCGCGCGGCGGTCTCCTCGGCGCGCATCATGGTGATCGGCGAAGAGGTCTCGGTGGCACCGTAGCAGTTGACGAGGCCGAGGCTCGGGACCTTGGCCGCCATCCGCTCGATGGTTGGCGCCGGCATCGGCGCGCCGCCGAAAAGGCCGAGGCGCCAGGCCGAAAGGTCGTGCGCGGCCGGATCGTCCTGATGGAGCAGGAGGTTGTACATGGCCGGCACCAGCACCACGAAGCTCATCCGCTCCGCCGCCGCGGTCTTGAGGAAACGCGCGGCCTTGAACTCGCGGATCACGATGAGCGTCGCGGCCGAGGCCATGGCGGCGTGCAGCCCGGCGACTAGCCCGGTGACATGCGACAGCGGCGCCACCACCGCCATGCGGTCGTCGGGGCCGAGGCCGCAGGTTTTCATGTAGGTCAGCGAGGAATGGATCAGGCCCAGATGGGTCAGCACCGCCCCTTTGGGCGTGCCGGTGGTGCCGGAGGTGTAGAGGATGGTGGCGGGCGCTTCCTCGTCCGGCTCGGCGGCGGCAGGGGCCGCGTCCGGGTCGGCGCGAAGGGTCGCGTAGGCCTCGAAGCCCGGCGCGGGGGCGAGTGAAAAACGGCGGGTCAGCGCAGGCGTGTCGGCGGGGGCCGGCAGGCGGGCCGCGGCCTCCGCCTCCGCCACCACCAGTTTCGCGCCGGAATTGGTCAGGGCATGGCGCAGGCCCGGGGTCTGGTCGCGGGTGGAGAGCGGGACGAGCACCGCGCCGAGCCGGGCCGCCGCATAGGCCAGCGCCACGAATTCCAGCCCGTTGCCGAGCAGGATCGCCACGCGGTCCCCCTGCCCGACGCCGGCGCCCGCGAGCCCCGCGGCGAGGCCCCGGACCTCGCGGTCCAGCGCCGCCCAGGTCAGGCGACGCCCGTCGTCGAGGATCAGCGCCTCGGCCTCCGGCCGGGCGGCCAGGGCGGCGGCGAGCATGGCGTGGAGGTGGCGCGGGCGGTCGGGATGGCAGCTCACCACCCGCTCGCCGAAATGCCGTTCCCGCCGCAGCGGGAATCCCCAGTCCGCCATGCCGCCGCCCGTGGTCATGTCAGTGCGCCTTCACGTAATGGGCCATGTTCGACCCGAGCCGGCCCTTGGCCTTGCCGAGCTCGTCGCGGGCGATGACCATCATGTGGACCTCGTCCGGCCCGTCGATGAAGCGCAGCGCCCGGCCCCAGGTCCAGAGATACGACAGCGGCGTGTCCGGCGTGATCCCCGCCGCGCCGAACACCTGCATCGCCCGGTCGGTGATCGAGGTCTGCAGCCGCGCCGCCACCACCTTGATCGCCGAGACGTCGACCCGCGCGGCCTTCGCCCCCTGCTTGTCCATCTTCCACGCGGCGCGCAGCATCAGCAGGCGGGCCTGGTCGATGTCGAAGCGGGCCTCGGCGATCCAGTCCTGGATATTGGCGCGCTCGGCCAGGGCCTTGCCGAAGGTCTTGCGCTCCAGCGCCCGCTCGCACATCAGCTCCAGCGCCAGTTCGCACTGACCGATGGTGCGCATGCAGTGATGGATGCGCCCCGGCCCGAGACGGGCCTGCGCCAGCATGAAGCCGTCGCCCTCCGACCCCAGCATCGCGTCGACGGGGACGCGGACGTTTTCGTAAAGCACCTCCGAATGCCCCTCGGGCGCGTGGTGGTGCATGATGGGGACGTCGCGCACGATCTTCACGCCGGGGGTGTCCATCGGCACCAGGATGAAGCTGTGCTTCTTGTGGCGGTCGGCGTCGGGGCTGGGGTCCGACACGCCGAAGACGATGGCGAGCTTCGCGTTGGGGTGCATCGCGCCGGTGGAGAACCACTTGCGGCCGTTGATGACGTACTCGTCGCCGTCGCGGATCACCGTGGTCGCGAGGTTGGTGAGATCGGAGGACGCCGCATCCGGCTCGGTCAGCCCGACGATGGAGCGGATCTCGCCCCGCATCAGCGGTTCCAGCCAGCGCTTCTTCTGCTCGGGCGTGCCGAATTGGTGGAGGATCTCCATGTTGCCGGTGTCCGGGGCCGAGCAGTTGAAGACCTCCGACGCCCAGGGCACGCGGCCCATGATCTCGGCCAGCGGGGCGTATTCCAGATTGGTCAGCCGGGTGCCCGGTTCATCGTCGCGCAGGCCCGGCATGAACATGTTCCACAGGCCCGCCTCGAAGGCCTTGGCCTTCAGCCGGTCGACCAGTTCGATCGGATACTTGCCGGTCTGGTGCCAGGTCTGGTGAAACTCCTGGTTGGCGGGCATCACCCAGGACTGCATGAAGTCCTCGAGCCGGTCCATCATCCCCAGGGTCTTGGCGGAATATTCGAAATCCATGAGCGTCGGCTCCTCGCAGGGGTCAGGCCGCGTCCGAAGACAGGATCGCGGCGGCCTTGGCGGCGGCGGAGGCGGACAGCGCGCCGACCGCGGCGGCGTCCTCCCCCGCGGCCGAGCCGGCCTGGTGGCGCGCCGCGATCCCTTCGAAGATCACGGCGAAACGGAACAGCGCGAAAGCGCGGTGGAAGGGCGACAGCGCGGTGTCGGCCCCGCCGGCGGCGGAGTAGATGCGCGCGAAGCCGGCGAGATCGGGAATGCCGAGGCGGGCGAGGTCCAGCCCCTCGACCCCGCCGAGCTCTCCGGGCGCGAATTCCCAGAAACAGGCGGCATGGGCGAGGTCGGCGAGCGGCTGGCCCAGCGTCGACAGCTCCCAGTCGAGCACGCCGAGGATGCGGGGTTCGTCCTTCGCCCAGATCACGTTGCCGATGCGGTAGTCGCCATGCACGATGGTCGGCGGGTCGTCGGCGGGGACGTTCTCGGCGAGCCATTTCGACAGGCTCTCGATGTTCGCGTCCTCGCGGGTGCGGGCGGTGTTCCAGTTGCGGGTCCAGCGGGCGATCTGGCGGGCGAAGTAGTTTTCGGGACGCCCGAAGCCCTCCAGCCCGACGCCGGCCCAGTCTACCTTGTGCAGGCGGGCGAGGACGCGGGCGAGGTCGGCGTAGCCGGCCGCACGCTCGGACGCGGACCAGGCGGGCAGCGCGCTGTCATGCTCCACCCGGCCGTCGAGCCGCTCCATCAGATAGAAGGCGGCGCCGATCACCTCCGGGTCCTCGACCAGCGCGATCATGCGCGGGACGGGCACGCCGCCGTCGCCGAGCGCGGCCATCACCCGGTATTCGCGGTCGACCTGGTGGGCGGAGGGCAGAAGCTGCCCGGCCGGCTTCTTGCGCAGCACCATCGCCCGCCCGCCATGGTCGACGAAATAGGTCGGGTTGGACTGGCCGCCGGAGATGCGCTTGAGCCCGACCTCGCCCCCGCCGAGATACTTTGCAAGGCGGTCGGGGTCGAAGTCGACATTGTCGGCGGGGGCGAGCGTTTCGGTCATGTCGTGAGCTCCGGTCGGGGGACCAGCGGGGCGATGGCGACGTCCATCGGCAGGCCCGCCATCTCGTAGCCGCGCCGGAAATCGTAGATGTGCTTGCGCATCCATTCGCAGGCCAAGGCCGCGTCGCGGGCGCGGATCGCCTCGATGACGCCGCTATGCGCCTCGAGCTGGCGACCGGGGGCCTGGGGCAGATGCGGCAGCAGCGCCTCCATCCCCGAATAGAGCAGGAAGCCGACCGGCTCGCGCGCCAGCATCAGCGCCCGGTTCTTGCCGGCGGTGGCGACGAGGCTGTGGAACTGGGTGTCGCGCGCCACGATGTCGGCGCCCGCCGAGGGGGCCCCGGCCGCCGCGGCGGCGGTGGCGGCGACGAGGGACGCATGATTGGCGTCGAGCCGCTCGAGGTCGGCCGCGTCGGCGTTGCGGGCGGCGAGTTCGGCCGCAAGCGGCTCGGTGGCGAGCGCGACGGTCCAGAGCTCGTCGAACGTGACTTCCAGAAGGCGCAGCGCGCGTGAGGACCGGGTGGCGAGATCGCGGGCGCGCGGGATCGAGACCACCAGCTTGCGCGGCGAGGCGCGGCGCACCAGGCCTTCGGATTCGAGCTTGCGGATGCCTTCGCGGATGGTCGAGCGGTTGACGCCGAAGAGCGAGGCCATCTCGACCTCGCCGGGCAGCTGCTCGCCGGGACGCAGACGGCCGTCGAGGATGCGCGCCTCCAGCTCGGCCGAGACCATCTGGTAGGCGTGCGAGACCTGAAGCGGCTTTGCGTCGAGCCCCATGCGCCGGTCCTCCCCTTCGCGGATCCGGTCCGGCCCGGGCGAGGGGACGGCGGAGCTTTCCGCGATCTGCGCGACGTTGCGCGCGGTCATGTCGGCGCGACGAGGCGCGCGTTTGTAGGTTTGTCGGACAGTATCGTGAGGCGGCGCGATGTCAACTGCGCGAGAGGCCCGCCGCGCGGGCGCGCCGCCGGGCCGGGCGCCGGTCGGGGCGGCGCGCCGCGGCGCG
>NZ_JBSRTQ010000125.1:0-13082 GCF_055129145.1 Albimonas sp.
GGCGCGGCTGGCCCCGCTGCAGATCGTCTCGCTCGACCGGCTGGACGCCTTCGTGTCGTGAGGCGCAGGATGGCCCCGATCCGGGACCCGAGATCCCGCCGACCGAAACCCGCCCCCCCTGGACCCACCCGAGGAGACGCCCGATGCCCATTCTGAACATCACCCTGATCGAAGGCCGCAGCCAGGCGCAGAAGGACGCGCTTTACCGAGAGGTGACCGATGCGGTGTGCCGCAGCCTCGGCGCCCCGGCCGAGTCGGTGCGCATCATCGTCAACGAGATCCCCGCCGGCGATTTCGCCGCGGCCGGGGTCAGCAAGGGCGCCGCGAAAGCCCCGACGCCCGAGACGACCTCCGCCTGAGCGCCGTCCCCCGTCCTGCGGTTTCAGCGCGGGCGGGGGGGCGGGCTGAGCGCGCGAGGCCCTGGCGGGGGGCGTCGTCCCCTGTCCGTCCGCTCACGCGCGCCCATCGGGCCGGGCGGACGAGCGCCGACGGCGCGAACCAGGCCCGAACCTTCCGCTTGCCCTGGCCCATTCCGGGACGGTTCCGCCGCCCCGCGCGCCGCGACGCCTTCGAAACTCCGCAAACCCGCCCGCCGCGCCGCCCCCGCGGTTGACAGCGCGCATTCCGCCCCCTCCTATCCTGCCCCCTGAACGCGCCCCGACCAGAGGGCGCCCGATCGCCCTCGGGAGGAGCCTCGCCATGACCGTCCGTCTCAGCCGTCGCCACGCGCTCGGCGCGCTCGGCGCCACCGCCGCGCTCGCCTCGCTGGGCGCGCCCGCCCGCGCCGCCTCCCGGGTCACCGTGGGCGCGTTGCGCTTCACCTCGCACGCGCCGTCCTTCGTGGCGTATGAGCGGGGGTATTTCTCCGAGGTCGGGCTCGACGTCGATTTCCGCTTCTTCCAGGCCGCCCAGCCGATGGCCGTCGCCATCGCGTCGCGCGACGCCGATTTCGGGGTGACCTCGATCACCGGCGGGCTGATCAGCCTGGCCGAGAAGGGCGCCGCGAAGGTCATCGGCGGCGCGCTGCAGGAGGAGAAGGGGGTCGACGGCCAGATGATCCTCGCCTCCGTCGCCGCCTACGATCAGGGCGTGACCTCGCCGGCGCGGCTGGGCGAGCGCAGCTTCGGCATCACCACGGCCGGGTCGTCGTTCCATTACATGGGCGCCAAGATCGCCGCGGCCGAGGGCATCAAGGACCTGTCCTTCAAGCCGCTGCAGAAGATCGGCGCGGTGATCGGGGCGCTGAAATCGTCCCAGATCGACGCCTGGACCATCGTGCCCCATATCGGCAAGCCGCTGGTCGCCTCGGGCGCGGTCAAGCATATCGGCATGGTCGCGGACTACATCCCCGACTATCAGGTGACCACGCTGTTCACTTCGGCCGAGAACGCGGAGCGCGAGCGCTCGAAGACCGAGGCCTTCCTCGCCGCCTTCGCCAGGGGCGCCGCCGACTTCAACGCCGCCCTCGTCGACCGCACGCTGGGCGACGAAGGGGCCGAGGCGATGACCCGCCTGATCCACAAATACGTCTACGAGGACCAGCCCTACGAGAAGGCCGCCCAGTCCATCGTCGACGGCGCGATGCGGGTGAACGAGGGCGCGGCGCTGAACATGGACTCGATCGGCGACCAGCTCGCCTGGTTCAAGTCCGAGGGGCTGGTGAAGGACGAGATCACCCTCGAGATGCTGGTCGACGACAGCTACGTCGACACGCTCTGATCGGAAGGACGGCGCGCATGGACCTGAGGCTCGACGGCGTCAGCCACGCCTATGGCGGGGTCGAGGTCCTGCGCGACGTGACGCTGGAGGCGCCGGCCGGGCGGATCACCTGCCTGGTCGGGCCGTCCGGCTGCGGGAAATCCACCCTGCTGCGCCTGATGGGCGGGCTTGAACGGCCTGATGCCGGGCAGGCGCTGATGCTGGGGGCGCCGCCGGCGGGGTCGCTGAACCCCCTCACTTACGTCTTCCAGCATTTCGCCCTGCTGCCCTGGCGCACGGTGGAGGGGAACGTCCGGCTGGTGCTGGAGGATCATCCGTTGTCGCGTGCCGAGCGGGCGGAAATCGTCGCCGACGTGCTCGCCCGCACCCGGCTCACCGATTTCGCCCGCGCCTGGCCCCGGCAGCTTTCGGGCGGCATGCGCCAGCGGGTGGCCATCGCCCGCGCGCTGGCGGTCCGCCCGGCGGTGATGCTGATGGACGAGCCGCTGTCGGCGCTCGACGCCCAGACCCGCGAATTGCTGATGGACGATCTGGTGGGGCTGTGGGGGCGCGAGCGCTTCACCGCGGTCTACGTCACCCATAACCTGGCGGAGGCGGTGCGGCTCGGTCATCGCATCGCGGTGCTGTCGCGCCGCCCGGGGCACGTGCGCGAGATCGCCGAGATCGACATGCCCCTCGAAGACCGCCGCCCGGACGACCCGTCCCTCGTCGCCGTGCAGGCCCAGCTCTGGCGCCTGCTGCGCGAGGAAGCCGCGGACGCCGACCGCGAACTGACCGGCGCCTGAGCGGAGAGCCAAGATGACCGACGCGACCCTCGATCCGGCCCGCCCGCTGCGCAGCGCGCCTGCGGTCCCCCTGACCCCCGAACCCGTCGCCCGCCCGGTGCCGTTCCGCGGCGGCGGCTTCCAGCCCGCCGGCCGGGCCTGGGCCGGGCCGCTGCTGTTCGTCGTGATCATCGCGCTCTGGGAATGGGGGTCGGCCTCCGGCTGGATCACCTCGCTGACCCTGCCGAGACCCTCGGCGGTGGCGGGGGTGTTCCTGGATCTCTGGTCCTCGGGCCGGTTGTGGGAGCATCTGGGGCCGTCGCTGGCGCGCCTCGCGGTCGGCTCGGCGATGGGGCTGGCGGCGGGGATCTGGGTGGGGCTGATGATCGGGCTCTTCTCGCTCGCCCGCGCGGGGCTGGCGCCGCTGGTGGCCGCCCTTTTCCCCGTGCCCAAGATCGCGCTGCTGCCGCTTTTCGTGATCTGGTTCGGCATCGACGAGGGTTCCAAATACGCGCTGATCGCCTTCGGCGTGTTCACCCCCACCGTGGTCGCCACCTATGGCGGGGTCGACAATGTCGACCGCTCCCTGATCCGCATGGGCCAGAGTTTCGGGCTGTCCTGGCGGTCGATCGTGCTGAAGATCGTGCTGCCGGGCGCGGCGCCGGCGATCCTGTCGGGGATGCGCGTGTCGCTCGCCATCGCCATCATCCTGCTGGTCGCGGCCGAGATGCTGGGGGCCGAGAAGGGCGTCGGCGCCTATATCCTGACCGCCGGCGCGCTCTATGACCTCGAGAGCTTGTTCTGCGGCGTGGGGATCCTGTCGGCGCTGGGCCTGGTCGTCAGCTTCGTGATCGGCCGTCTGGAAAGACGCCTGCTGGATTGGCGGGGCTGATGGCCTATGTAAGGTCCTCCCGGCGCTTGGTCCGGGGGGAGGCCACGATGACATCCGTCGACCATTACAAGTCCCTGCTCGAGACCCGCCTGGCCGAGCTCGAAGGGCGCCTGCAGCAGATCGAGACCGATCTCGACGTCGAAGCCGACGCCGATGCCGAGGAGCGCTCGGTGGAGCGCGAGGATGACGAAGTGCTGGAGGGGCTGGGCGAGGCCGGCAAGCGCGAAATCATCATGATCCGCGCGGCGCTCGACCGCGTGTCGGCCGGGACCTATGGCGAATGCGCCAATTGCGGCGAAGACATCGCCCCGGCGCGGCTCGAGATCGTGCCCCATGCCGCGGTCTGCGCCAACTGCGCATCCGACGCCTGAACGCCGGCGCGGGGGGCGTGGGCGTGTCCTTGAGACCGAGCGCGGTCGACCCTGCGGCGCTGAGCGGCGTGGGGCGGACCCGCGTGAAGATATGCTGCATCGGCTCGCCGGAGGAGGCCGCGCTGGCGGTCGCCGCCGGGGCCGACATGCTGGGCCTGTTGTCGGTGATGCCGGGCGGGCGCGGCTCGATCCCCGATCCCGACATCGCGCGCATAGTGGCGGCGACCGCGCCGGGCGTGGTCTCGGTGCTGTTGAGCGCGGAGGTGACGGCGGCGGGGCTGGTCGCCCATGTCGCGCGCTGCGCGCCCGCGGCGTTGCAGATCGTCGATGCTGCCGAGCCCGCCGCCATCCCCGCCCTGCGCGCCGCCTTCCCCGCGCTGCGCATCCTGCAGGTGATCCATGTGGAGGACGAGGGCGCGCTGACCCAGGCCCGCGCCGCGGCGACCGGGCCGGGGGCGGCGGATGCGCTGCTGCTCGACAGCGGGCGGCCATCGGCCCCCGAGCGGACGCTGGGCGGCACCGGCGAGACCCATGACTGGGGGATCTCCGCCCGGATCGTGGCGGAAGCGCCGGTCCCGGTGTTCCTCGCCGGCGGGCTCAGGCCAGACAACGTGGCGGAGGCGATCCGCCGGGTGAAGCCCTTCGGCCTCGACCTCTGCTCCGGCGTGCGGACCGAGGGCGCGCTGGACGCGGCCAAGCTCTCGGCCTTCATGGCGGCGGTGCGCGCGGCGTGATGTTCTGCGAAGTTCTCTTGATGTTCGCTTAATGTTCCGGCAGGCTGAGGCTCAGCGGAGGGCCTTGAGTCGATGGACGATCTGTCAGGGGACGACCTGTTCGGAATGCAGGACGCGGGCTTCGCCTGGACCGGCGACGACCGCGTGGGTGTGGCGCCCGCCCGCCGGCATGGCCGCGGCGCCGCGACCAACCGGGTCGGGCGGTTCGAGCCGACCACCCGCGCGCCGGTGGACGACGGCTGGGGGCCCGATCCCGCCGACGGCCCGCCGCCGCCGCTGCGCACCGAAGTGCTGCACGATCACACCCGCACCATCATCGCGAAGAACGACAGCCCGGACCTGCCCTTCGACCGCTCGATCAATCCCTATCGGGGCTGCGAGCACGGCTGCGTCTACTGCTTCGCCCGGCCGACCCATGCGTATCTCGGCCTGTCGCCGGGCCTCGATTTCGAAACCAAGATCCTCATAAAACCCGACGCCCCGGCCCGGCTGGAGGCGGAGCTGCGCGCCAGGGGCTATCTCTGCCGTCCCATCGCCATGGGCACCAACACCGACCCCTATCAGCCGCTGGAGCGGGAACGCCGCATCACCCGCGGGCTGCTGGAGGTGCTGCGCGCCCATCGCCACCCGGTGACCATCGTCACCAAGGGGGCGGCGGTGACGCGGGATGTGGATATTCTGGGCGAGATGGGGCGGCAGGGACTGGCGCGGGTCCATGTCTCGATCACCACGCTCGACAACCGGCTGAGCCGGACGATGGAGCCGCGGGGGGCCTCGCCCCAGGCGCGGCTCAGGGCGATCGCGGCGCTGAGCCGGGCGGGGTGCCCGACCGGGGTGATGGCGGCGCCGGTGATCCCGGCGCTGACCGATCATGAGTTGGAAAGGATTCTCGAGGCCGCGTCCCGCGCCGGCGCCGTCTCGGCCAGCTACATCGTGCTGCGCCTGCCGCTGGAGGTGCGCGACCTGTTCCAGGAGTGGCTCGCGGAGCATCGCCCCGACGCGGCCGAGCGGGTGATGGGCCGGGTGCGGGAGCTGCATGGCGGCAAGGACTATGACTCGCGCTTCGGCACGCGGATGAGCGGGCAGGGCGTGTGGGCGGATCTGCTGCGAAGGCGCTTCACGGTGGCGGCGCGGCGGCTGGGGCTCGACCGCAAGCAGCCGCCGCTGCGCACCGACCTGTTTCGCCGGCCCGAACGGCCGGGGGACCAGTTCTCGCTGGGGTTCTGAGCCGCGCGCTCCGGATCCGGCCGGCGCGGCTGCGGCTGGGCCGCGCCGGACGCGCGGGGCGGACGGGGCGCCGGGGCGTCTCCCGTAACGACGGGAACCGGGGTAGACGGGGGCGACGCCGTCAGGAGAGCCCATGCCCGCCCGCATTCCCGTCCCCAAGACCGAACCCAATTATTCCCACGAGACCGAAGCGCTCGCCGCCCTCCCCCCCGGCGCGCTGGTCTGCGGGGTGGACGAAGCCGGGCGCGGGCCCTGGGCCGGGCCGGTCCATGCCGGCGCCGTGGTATTGCGCGCCGACGCCATCCCGCCGGGCCTGAACGACTCCAAGAAACTCACCGCGCGGCGCCGCGAGGAACTGGCCGCGATCCTGAAAACCTGCTGCGACTGGGCGGTGGGGGTGGCGAGTGTGGAGGAGATCGACCGCATGGGCCTCGGCCGCGCCGCGGACCTCGCGATGATCCGCGCGGTGGAGGGTCTGCCCCGGGCGCCCGCCTTCGCGCTGATCGACGGTCGCCGGGTTCCGCCCGGCCTGCCATGCCCCGCGTCCTGGCTGATCCGGGGCGACGGGCGCAGCGTCTCCATCGCCGCCGGCTCGATCCTCGCCAAGACCGAGCGGGACGCGGAGATGGACCGGCTCGACCTGTTGCACCCCGAATACGGCTGGCGGACCAACCGTGGCTATGGCGCCCCAGCCCATCTCGGCGCCCTCAAGCTTTGGGGGGTGACCCCACATCATCGGCGCAGCTTCCGCCCCATACACAACATCTTGGTTGAAGACTCCGATATAAGCGACTGATTCGAAAAGATATTGACGGTGATTCGCTGCTCGGGCACATTGCCCGCGAACCCAATGCCCCGACCGAAGCAGCAAATGGAGCCCGGCATGTCCGCGAGCGACTCCGCCGGAATCCCGGCGCCGAACCCCATTGTCACCGTCGCCCCCAAGCCGCGCGCCGTGCGCGTCTCGACCAAGCCCCGCCCTGCGCAGCGCCCCCGACGCGTCCCGCCGGGAGAGCTGCCGGTCAACCAGATCCTCGCCGGCGACTGCATCGCGCAGATGAACGCCCTGCCCGAGGGTTCGGTCGACATGGTCTTCGCCGATCCGCCCTACAATCTTCAGCTCAAGGGCGACCTGCACCGGCCCGACAACTCCAAGGTCGATGCGGTGGACGACGCCTGGGACCGCTTCGACGGCTTCGCGTCCTATGACCGCTTCTCTCGCGCCTGGCTGAAGGCCGCGCGCCGGGTGCTGAAGCCGGGCGGGACGCTGTGGGTGATCGGCTCCTACCACAACATTTTCCGGGTGGGCTCGGCGCTGCAGGACGAGGGCTACTGGGTCCTCAACGACGTGATCTGGCGCAAGTCGAACCCGATGCCGAACTTCCGTGGCCGGCGCTTCACCAACGCGCATGAGACGCTGATCTGGGCGGCGCGCGACGAGGGCGGCAAATACGACTTCAACTACGAGGCGCTGAAATCGCTGAATGACGGCGTGCAGATGCGTTCCGACTGGGTGCTGCCGATCTGCTCGGGGGGCGAGCGGCTGAAGGATGCCGACGGCAAGAAGGTCCATCCCACGCAGAAGCCCGAGGCGCTGCTGCACCGGGTGATCCTGGGCACGACCCAGCCCGGCGCGGTGATCCTCGATCCGTTCTTCGGGTCGGGCACCACCGGCGCCGCGGCCAAGCGGCTGGGTCGGGCCTTCATCGGGATCGAGCAGGACGAGGGCTACCGCAAGGCCGCCCGCGCCCGCATCGACGCGGTGCGCCCCTATGACATGGAGAGCCTGCGGGTCAGCGCGTCGCGCCGTCAGGCCCCGCGCATCCCCTTCGGCCAGCTGCTGGAGCGCGGGATGCTGACGCCGGGCCAGATGCTGAGCTCGGGCAACGGGCGGCACCGGGCCAAGGTGCGCGCGGACGGCACGCTGGTCGCGCATGACGTCTCGGGCTCGATCCATCAGGTCGGCGCGGCGCTGGAGGGGGCGCCGTCGTGCAATGGCTGGACCTACTGGCATTTCGAGAGCGCGGCCGGCTCCGCCCCGATCGACCTGCTGCGTCAGAAGCTGGTCGCCGAAATCGAAGTCTGACCCGGGCGCCTTTCGCGTTTCGATCACGGGCGCTCCCTGGCCGGGGGCGCCCGTTCGCGTTGGCGCAGGGCAGGACGGCCGGGGCGAGGCCGATTCTCGGGGCCCCTCCTCCCCGAATTTCTGTCGATCATTCATTTTTGAGACGATAATGGGTCGGCGGCGCGGCAGACATGCTGCAATGCGGCGTCAGCTTCGCGACGGTCGTGATTATCGTGGCGGATCCGTTTCCGATCCGAGGGATAGCCTTCACGTTTCAAGTACGCATGTGCGGGAAATCACCTTTCGCCTTGCCTCGGCGGACCAAATTAAGGCAAGATTTAGACGACAAAGTCCGTATCGGCGTCCCCCGGACGCCGGTCAGAGCGTATCCTGACCCTGTGGCCCCCTCCGCCACGCTGCCGAAAGCGAACGGCCATGACTTTCAGCGACTCGGTCCTCAATGTCCTGGGCAACCTGGCCCAGTTCCATGGGCGCGCGACGCGCTCCGAATTCTGGTACTGGGTGCTGTTCACCCTGATCGCGTGCGTCGCGCTGCAGATCGCCGACGGGATGATCTCCGCCCCCGCCTTGGGCTACGCCGCCTTCGCGATGGAGGCGGGCCGGCCCCTGACGCTGGTCGGCATGCTGGCGCTCACGGTCCCGTCGCTGGCGGTGGCGTGCCGGCGGCTCCACGACGCGGGGCGCAGCGGCAAGTGGCTGCTGATCGGGCTGGTCCCGGTCGCGGGCGCGGCGGCGCTGATCTGGATGCTGTCGCGGCCGTCGGTGATGCGCGGCAACCGCTTCGGATCCTCGGTCATCGGGCTGCAGCGCACCTGAGCGGTCAGGCCCGGGCGGCGCGCCAGCGGGCGCGGCTGGCTTCGGGCCAGAGCTGGTCCCGGTCGTAATAGGCCTCGAATTGCGGGATGTCCTCGGGCAGGCGCAGCCAGGTGGCGCGGGTCGAGGTGTAGATGTGGACGTCGGGCGGGCAGGACCCCGGATCGTCCAGCGTGCCGACCCGCACGAAGCGGAAGCGCGGACCGGCGCCGGAATAGACGCTCCACACCGCTACGCGGCAGGTGGGGCAGCGGTCTATCCGCTGGCCCGCGCCGCTGGCGGAGGGTGTGAGCACGGTTTCCGGCAGGCCGGCGATCAGCTCCACCTCCGACGCCTCGATCAGCGCGTTGAGCACGAAGGCGGAGCCGGTCTCGCGCTGGCAGCAGGTGCAGTGGCAGCCATGCACGAAAAGCGGAGCGGCGGTGAGCGCGTAGCGGATCTCGCCGCAGGTGCAGCGGCCTGTCAGTCGGGTCATGGCGCAGGGTCCGGGATGTGTGACGTATCGGCACGATAACGCCGCCGGACCGGCGATCAATCGAAATGGTCGCGCCTTGTTCCTGGCGCGCCTCAGCGCCCGACGTCCAGCGCATCCAGCCCCAACAGCAGGGCCTTGCGCATCACCGTCGGAATGCGGTCGGCCTGCGCCCGGGCACTAGGGACGAATGCGCCGTTCGCAGGCCGAATCTCCTCTTCTGTCTTGGCGACGAGGATGTCGAGGACGAGTTGGAAATGGGTGAACACGTGGCGCGCCTGGGCCGGGATCCGGCGCCACGCCGCGGGAAAGGGCGCGGCGGCGAGCAGGGCCTCGTCGGGCCGGTCCGCCCCCCCTTCCGCCCCGCCGCCGCGCCGGTCCCAGTCGTCGCCGGGCAGGCCGAGCGTGCCGCCGAGCAGCCCCCGCTCCGGCCGCTGTTCCAGCAGCACTGCGCCCGACGGGTCGACGGCCACGAACACCACCCCCCGTCGCTGGGGTTTCGCGACCTTGGGGGCTTTTCGGGGCAGGGTTTCGGCGATGCCCGCGGCGCGGCCGGCGCAGGGATCGCGCCAGGGGCAGATGCCGCAGGCGGGCGAGCGGGGCGTGCAGATCGTGGCCCCGAGATCCATCACCGCCTGCGCATGGTCGCCGGGGCGGGTCTGCGGCGTCAGCCGGGCGGCGAGCGCATATAGCGCGGGCTTCGCGTCGGGCAGCGGGGTTTCGACCGCGTGAAGCCGCGCCATCACCCGTTCGACATTGCCGTCCATCACCGCGGCGGGCAGGTCATGGGCGATCGCGGCGACGGCGGCGGCGGTGTAGGGGCCGACGCCGGGCAGGGCGCGCAGTCCGGCCTCGGTCGTCGGAAAAACCCCGCCATGATCGTCCGCCACGGCCCGCGCGCAGGCCAGCAGGTTGCGGGCGCGGGCGTAATAGCCCAGCCCGGCCCAGGCGGCCATCACAGCCTCGTCCGGCGCCGCGGCGAGGTCGGAGACGGTGGGCCAGGCCTCGGTGAACCGCAGGAAATAGGGCGCGGCATGGGGGACGGTGGTCTGCTGGAGCATGATCTCCGACAGCCACACCCGGTAGGGGTCGGGGAGCACGCCGACGGCCCGTTCGGCCGGGCTGGTGCGCCAGGGCAAGGCGCGGGCGTGGCGGTCATACCAGACCAGCAGCTCGTCCGAGAGCCAGCCGGGATCGGCCGGCGAGGCGGGCGCCTCCGGCGCGGGTCTTTTGGGAGCGCCGCGGCGGGGCGGCGTGGGCGTTTCGGCGGGCATCGCGGCGGGCGTCTCCGGGGGGCGTGGCGGGGTCGGGCGAGGGGCGGCGGCGGGCGGCGCGTCGGCTTTCGCCTTGCGGCCCGGGCGCTTGGGTCCGGCGGGTCGGGCGGGGCCGGCGGGCCGGGCCGGACCGCCTCGGCGCGGCGGGCGGGCGGTCACCACCGGGCGCGCCGGCTTTTCATTCGGGCCGTCAGGATGCATGATGCCCCCGTGACGCGCGGCTGCGCGAGGCGGCCGCCGGGCGCCGGGCGCGGCGCGGATCTCTGGCAGGGCGGAAGCAGGCGCATGAGCGGCACCCTCGGCAAGGACGGCGGCGGACGCAAGGGCTCCGCGCCCCGGCGCCCCGGCCGCGGGCCGCGGGCCGCGATGGTCGGGCCGGGAGGGGGCGTGTCCGCGCCGCCGCCGGTCCCCAAGGCCCCTGCCCCCGCCCCGCCGAAACCCGCCGCCAAACGCGCCGCGCGGCCCCCGGCCGAGCAGAAGCGTCAGGCGCGGGGCTTCATGCAGGCCTCGGCGCTGGCGGAGCCTTCGGTGCGCGAGGTGTCGGCCAAGCGCGGTTTCGCGGAAATCCGGGTGCTGACCGACTGGCCGACCATCGTCGGCGCGGCCCTCGCCGCCGCCTGCCGGCCGGTGCGGCTGACCTGGTCGGGCAACGCCTATGGCGCGACCCTGATCGTGGAGGCCGAAGGCGCGCGGGCGACCGAGATCGAGATGCAGGGCCCGCGCATCGCCGAGCGGGTCAATGCGCATTACGGCTATCGCGCGGTGTCGCGGGTGAAGGTGGTGCAGGGCGGGCGCGGCACCGTCGCGCGCCCCGGCTCGGTGGGCGTCGCCGTCCCGGCGGGGATGGCGGAGGCCCAAGGGGACGCCCCGCGCCCCCCCGCCGCCGTCGCCGCCGCCGAGCGGATCGAGGAGGTCGCCGATCCCGGCCTGCGCGAAGCGCTCGCCCGCCTCGGCGCCAGCGTCGCCAGGCATGGCGGCGGCCGCCGCGGCCCCTGATCGCCCCGCCATGGCCCGAAATCCGCCGCCGATCTCGCGCAAGTGACCGCCTGCGGCCCCCCGACGGTTTGAGCCCGCGGCCCCGCCCGGTTATCTCTGCCCAAGGACACCCCCTTCCGCGCGCCCCTTCCGCGCGCCCCGACAGGAGACGCTGATGTTCCCCAAGAGCCTGGCGCTGGTCGCCGCCGCCGCCGCCCTCGTCATGGGCGCCGCCGCGATCCATGGCGCGGCCCCCATCGCCTCCGCCTTCGGCCTCTCCGCCCAGGCGGCCGAGACCGAGACCTCGCCCTCGGGCATGGCGCTCGGCGTGTTTTCGCTGGGCGATGAGAACGCGCCGGTGACGGTGATCGAATACGCGTCGCTGACCTGCCCGCATTGCGCGAACTTCCAGAAGACCGTCTTCGGCGACGTGAAGAAGGACTACATCGACACCGGCAAGATCCGCTACGAATTCCGCGAGGTCTATTTCGACCGCTTCGGTCTCGCCGCCGCCCAGGTCGCGCGCTGCGCCGGGCCGGACCGCTATTTCGGCCTGATCGACCTGCTGCTCACCCGTCAGGACGACTGGATCCGCGCCGACGATCCCGGCCAGAAGCTGCTGACCATGGGCCGGCAGGTCGGCATGACCTCGGACCAGATCAACGCCTGCCTCGCCGACGAGGACGGGGCCCGCGCGCTGGTCACCATGTATCAGGGGTTCCGCAACGACCCGCGGCTGACCGGCACGCCGACCCTGATCGTGGCCGACAAGAAGGTGGAGAATCCCAACTTCGACAATCTCTCCGCCGCGATCGACGCAGCCCTGGCCGACTGATACGCTTGAGGCGCATCCTCTGCATATAGGGGGTATTGCGCGCCAAGCGGCTATATATTGACGGGCCCCCTTGACCACGGGGGCCCGCGCCCGGATGCTGGCCAATCCGCGACTCGGCGCAGCCAGGGCCCCCGCACATGCAGTTCACCCGCCTCCGGCTCCAGGGTTTCAAGAGCTTCGTCGACTCCACCGAGCTGGTGATCGCGCCCGGGCTGACCGGCGTCGTGGGTCCGAACGGCTGCGGCAAGTCCAACCTGCTCGAGGCGCTGCGCTGGGTGATGGGCGAGACCTCGGCCAAGGCGATGCGCGGCGACGGCATGGACGACGTGATCTTCGCCGGGGCCTCGACCCGGCCGGCGCGGTCCTATGCCGAAGTCGCGATCCATATCGACAATTCAGACTTCACCGCGCCCGCCGAATTCAACAAGACCGATCAGCTCGACATCGTGCGCCGCATCACCCGCGACGCCGGCTCCGCCTTCCGGCTGAATGGGAAGGAGTTGCGGGCCCGCGACGTTCGGATGCTGTTCGCCGACGCCTCCACCGGCGCGCATTCGCCGGCTTTGGTGCGGCAGGGGCGGATTTCGGAGCTGATCAACGCCAAGCCGAAAGCCCGCCGTGCGATCCTGGAGGAGGCGGCCGGCATCGGCGGGCTCTACCAGCGCCGCCACGAGGCGGAGCTGAAGCTGCGCGCGGCCGAGGACAACCTGCTGCGCGTGTCGGACGTGCTGGAGAAACTGGACGAGCAGCTCAGCCAGCTCGCCCGCCAGGCCAGGCAGGCGGCGCGCTATCGCGAGATCGCCGCGGAGCTGCGCGCGGCGGAAGGGCTGCTGCTGTGGCTCCGCTGGCGGGAGGCGGCGACGGAGGCCGAGGCCGCCCGCGCCCGTCTGCGCGAGGCGACCGCGGAGGCGGCGCGCGGC
>NZ_JBSRTQ010000126.1:0-12821 GCF_055129145.1 Albimonas sp.
CGCCGGCGCGGCCCCGCCCCGCATCGCCGGCGCCGGCGCCGGCGCGGCGCCCCGGCTCAGCGTCTCCGGCAGCAGGATGAGCGCCGCGGGCAGGATCAGGGCGGCGAGCCCGTAGATGGCGAACGGCGCGCGCCAGCTCTCCTCCGCCAGAATCCCGCCCCCCGTAAGGAACACCAGCCCCGCCAGCCCCATCGAGGACGCCTGCAGCCCCAGGAATTTTTCGCGCGCCGGCCCCGCGAAGAGATCGCCCGCCATCGCCGAGGCCGCCGTCATCAGCGCGGCCACCGCCATGCCGAGGAACGCCCGCCCGACCAGCAGCGCGTTCAGCCCCTCGACCCAGAGGCCGGAGGTCCCGGCCAGCGCGTAAAGCACGATCCCCGCCAGCATGATCCGCCGCCGCCCGCTGCGGTCCGACAGCCAGCCCACCAGCGGCGCGCAGAGCGCCACGAACAGCCCCGGCAGCGTCACCGCCAGCCGGGTCATCAGGGCCGCCTGCGGCTCGGTCTGCGCGAACGCCGCCTCCATCCCCGGCAGGCCGGGGGAGATCACGGTGGACGCCATGATGGTCAGCGACGACACCAGCAGCAGCGTCGCCACCCGCGCGAGGCCCGCGTCGCGCACCGCGCCGGTCGGCAGGGGAACGCGCCCGCCCGCCTTCGGCGAAACGCCCTCGCGCGCGCCGATCCGCGCGCGCGGCCCGTGATGGGTTCCCGACATCGCTGCTCACCTCTCTTCGACCGCGCCGTCCGCCCGGTCGCTCTTGCCGGAGCCCTAGCGGAGGCCGGGGGAATAGGACCGCGCCGATGACCGAGGTCAAGCCCGGCCGCAGCGCGCCCCGCCCTGCCGTGGCGTCGGGCGGGGCGGAGACGGGGACGAGACGGCGGGGCCGCTCAGCCCCTGCCCGCCGCCATCCTCCGCAGGCCCGCGACCAGGTTCGTCGCCACCAGAATCCCCGCCGCGGCCAGCACCACCGAAGGGCCCGCCGGCGTGTCCCATTCCCAGCTCGCCGCCAGCCCGCCGATGGCGGCCAGCGCGCCGAAGATCGCCGCGCCCACCGCCATCGCCTCGGGCGAGCGCGCCAGCGCGCGCGCCGCCGCCGCCGGGATCACCAGCAAGGAGGTGATCAGCAGCGCCCCCACCACCTTCAGCGCCGCCGCCACCAGCAGCGCCAGCGCCAGCATCAGGATCAGCCGCTCGCGCGCCGGATCGCGCCCCTCCGCCGCCGCGAGCTCGGGCGCGAGCGTCGAGGACAAAAGCCCGTTCCACCGCCAGATCAGCAGCCCGAGCGCCGCCCCGGCCCCGCCCCAGATCGCCGCCAGATCCCCCCGGCTCACCGCCAGAATGTCCCCGAAAAGCCAGGACGACAGGTCCATCCGCGCGCCGGGGATGAAGGCCATCGCGACCAGCCCCGCGGCCAGCGAGGTATGCGCCGCAACCCCCAGCAGCGTGTCCGCCGCATAGGTCCGGCCCGAGACGGCGCCGATCCCCGCCGCCACCGCCAGCGTCACCACCATCACGCCGGCGAAGACCGGGATCTCGGTCGCCAGCGCCAGCGCCACGCCCAGCATCGCCGCATGGGCCGTGGCGTCGCCGAAATAGGCCATGCGCCGCCAGACCACGAAGCAGCCGAGCGGCCCCGCCGCCGCCGCCACGCCCAGCCCCGCCAGAGCCGCGCGCACCACGAAATCGTCGAGGAAGCTCATCGCGCCGCCTCGCGCTCGGGCGCGCGGCGCCCATGGTCGTGCCCGTGGCCGTGGTCCTCATGGTCATGCGCATGAGGGTCATGCGCATGGTCATGCTCGTGACGGTAAAGCGCCAGCGCCCCGCCGGTGCCCATCCCGAACAGCGCCCGGTATTCCGGGGCCGCCGCCACCACCGTCGGCGCCCCCTCGCAGCAGACATGGCCGTTGAGGCAGATCACCCGGTCCGACGCGCTCATCACCACATGCAGGTCGTGGCTGACCATCAGCACCGCGCAGCCCAGTTCCGCGCGCAGCTCCGCCACCAGCCGGTAGAAGGCGGCGGCGCCGGGCTGGTCGAGCCCCTGGGTCGGCTCGTCGAGCAGCAGCAGGTCTGGCCGGCGCAGCAGCGCATGGGCCAGCAGCGCCCGCTGGAACTGGCCGCCCGAAAGCGCCGACATCTGCCGCCCCGCGAGCCCCTCGGCCCCCGCCCGCGCCAGCGCCGCGGCGCGCACGGGCGCCGAGCGCTCGCCCGCCAGCCGCAGGAACCGGTCGACGGTCAGCGGCAGCGTCGGGTCGATGGCGAGGCTCTGCGGCACATATCCCAATCGCAGCCCCGCCCGCCGGGCGATCCGGCCCGAGGCCGGCTTCATCGCCCCCGCCAGCGCCCGTAGGAAACTGGTTTTTCCCGAGCCGTTGGGCCCGACCAGCGTCACGATCTCGCCGGGACGGATGGCGAAATCCACGTCGCTCAGCGCCTCTCTCCCGCCATGGCGCAGCGTCAACGCCTCGGTCTCGATCAACGGGGCGCCGGTCAGGTCTGGCCCGGTCATGCGGGGGCGCCCTGCGCCGCGGCGCGGCAGTCGGGACACACGCCCTCGGCCTCGATCACCGTGCGCTCGATCTCGAAACCGATGGCCGCCGCCTGCGGGGCCAGCGCCGCCGCCGCCGCCGGGGCCGCGCATTCCGCCACCCGCCGGCAGCCGCGGCAGATCATGAAGGCCGGCGCATGGTCGTCGCCGGGATGGCCGCAGGCGACATAGGCGTTCAACCGCTCGATCCGGTGCGCGAAGCCGTTCGCCACCAGGAAATCCAGCGCCCGGTAGGCGACGGGAGGCTGCGCCGCGCGCCCGTCCGCCCGCAGCCGGTCGAGCACGTCGTAAGCGCCCAGCGCCGCATGGGACTCGCACAGGATCTCCAGCACCCGGGCCCGGATCTCGGTCAGGCGCAGCCCCTGCTCGGCGCAGGCGCGGGCCGCGGCCTCGCGCGCCGTGGCGGCGCAATGGTCATGGTCGTGCCGGGCGAAGGCGGGGTCGGGAGCCATCTTGGGCATGACGTTACCTTATAACATTACACTTGTTATGTTGTAACGCCCTTGCTACACCCGGCCCCCACGGATTGGCAAGAGGAACGCGACATGATGGCGGGCAGACGAGACGGGCGAAGAACGGGACGGGGGCGCGGCGCGCTGACTGCGGCGGCGGCGCTGGCAGTCCTCGCCGGCCCCGCCGCGGCGCGGGATCCGGTGCGGGTCGCAGCCGACATCGCGCCCGTGCAGTCGCTGGCGGCGATGGTGATGCAGGGCGCCGGCATCCCCGCCCTGATCGTGCCGCCCGGCGCCTCGCCCCACGGCTACGCGCTGCGCCCCTCCCAGGCCCGGGCCTTGCAGGAGGCGGAGATCGTGTTCCGCGTCGGCCCCGGCCTGACCCCCTGGCTGGAGGAGGCGATCACCGACCTCGCCGCCAATGCCGTCGCCGTGACGCTGGCCGAAGTCCCCGGCGTCGCCCATCTCACGATCCGCGAGGACGCGATGTTCGCGCCGGAGGCGGAGACCCACGAACATGATGACGACGAACATGGCCCCGAAAAACATGGGCACGACGACCATGACGGCGACGCGCATCACGCGGACCACGACGACGACGGCGACGATGACCACGAGGGCCATGAGGGTCACCACCATGCGGCGGGCTCCGACGATCCGCATCTGTGGCTGAACCCCGACAACGCGCTGGTCTGGATCGACGCGATGGAAGCCGCGCTCTCCGAAGCCGACCCCGAGCGCGCCGATCTTTACGAGGCCAACGCCGACGCCGCCCGCGCCCGGATCTCGGCTGCGGCGGAGCAGGCGGAGGCGACGCTCGCCCCGGTCCACGGCCGCGCCTACGCCGTCTTCCACGACGCCTACGCCCATTTCGAGCGGCGCTTCGATCTCCCCGCGCTGGGCGCGCTGTCGCTCGGCGACGGCGCCAAGCCCGGCGCCCGCCACCTGACCGAGCTGCGCGACCGGCTGATCGAGGCCCATGCCGCCTGCGTCTTCTCCGAGCCGCAGTTCCCGCCCCGCCTCGTCGCCGCGATCACCGAAGGGACCGGGATCCGCCACGCGGAGCTCGACCCGCTGGGCGCCGGGCTGGACCCGGGGCCGACGCTCTATCCCGCGCTGATCGAGGGGATGGCCATGTCGATGGCGGACTGCCTCGACGGCTGAGCCCAGGTCCGAAACGCATGCGGGGGGCGATGCGCATCGCCCCCCGCACAGCCTTCCGGCGCCTGACGCCCCCCCCCCCGCCGAGGGGAGCGCCGGAGGCGGGGGCCCGAAACCCGGGCCCGCCCCGCCCGCTCACTCCATCGGTTCGGCCTGCCACACCCGCTCGGCGTAATTGCGGATCGAGCGGTCGGACGAAAACCGCCCCATGCCCGCGATGTTGATCGCCGACTTGCGCAGCCAGTCCTCGCGATGCTTCCAGGCGTCGTCGATCCGCCGCTGGATCGCCCAGTAGCCCGAGAAATCGGCCGTCACCAGGAACCAGTCGTGGTGGCGCAGCGTGTCGCCGATGCCCTTGAACCGGTCGGGATCGTCGGGCGAGAACTCGCCCGCCTCGATCTGCCCGATCACCCGGGCGAGGCGGGCATCCGCCTCGATCGCGGGCCTGGAGTCATAGCCGTTCTCGCGCAGGGCCCGCACCTCGTCCGCGGTCTTCCCGAAGATGAAGATGTTCTCCGGCCCCACCGCCTCGCGGATCTCCACGTTGGCGCCGTCGAGCGTGCCGACGGTCAGCGCGCCGTTCATCGAGAACTTCATGTTGCCGGTGCCCGACGCCTCCATCCCCGCGGTCGAGATCTGCTCCGACAGGTCGGCCGCCGGGATCAGCTTTTCGGCCATCGAGACGTTGTAGTTCGCCGGATACACCACCTTCAGCCGGCCCTTGACCGCCTCGTCGCCGTTGATCCGCGCGCCGATGTCGTTGATCAGCTTGATGATCAGCTTGGCCTGCACATAGCCCGGCGCGGCCTTGCCGCCGAAGATCTTGACCCGCGGGGTCCAGTCCTTCTCGGGGTTCTCGCGCATCTCGTTCCACAGCGCCGCGGTCTCGAGAATGTTGAGCAGCTGGCGCTTGTATTCGTGCAGCCGCTTGATCTGGATGTCGAACAGCGCGTCGGGATCCAGCGCCGCCCCGCCCTGCGCGGCCAGCCAGTTCGACAGCCGCACCTTGTTGGCGCGCTTGGCCGCGTCGAGCCGCGTGCGGAACGCCGGATCGTCGGCGAGCGGACGCAGCCCTTCCAGCTGGTCGAGATCGGTGATCCAGCCGGCGCCGATCGATTTGTTGATCAGGTTGCGCAGGTTGGCGTTGCAGGTGTTGATCCAGCGCCGCGGGGTCACGCCGTTGGTGACGTTGACGATGCGGTCGGGATGCAGCGCATGCAGCTCGGCGAAGACGGTGCGCTGCATCAGATCGGTATGCAGCGCCGACACCCCGTTCACCCGGCACGAGCCGATGAAGGCGAGGTTGCCCATCCGGATCTCGCCATGTTCGATGATCCGGGTGACGTCGGGCCGGTCGGGATGCTCGGCCTCGTGGCGGCGGTCGATCATCTCGATGATCTGCAGATGCCGCGGCAGCACGCGGGCCATCAGGTCCCAGGGCCAGCGCTCCAGCGCCTCGGGCATCAGGGTGTGGTTGGTGTAGTGCAGCGTGTCGCGGGCCAGCTCGAACGCCTTGTCGAAGCTCATGCCGTGATCGTCGATCAGCACCCGGATCAGCTCGGGCGCCGCGATCGCGGGATGGGTGTCGTTCATCTGGATCGCCACCTTGTCGGACAGCTGCTCCAGGTTCTCATGGTCGATCAGGAAGCGGCGCATCAGGTCGCGCACCGACGCGGCGGAGAAGAAATACTCCTGCTTCAGCCGCAGCTCCTTGCCCTGGGGCGTGGTGTCGTCGGGGTAGAGCACGCGGGAAATCGTCTGCGCCAGGATCGCGGGCGCAGCGGCCCCGACGAAATCGCCCTGGTTGAAGCGGTCGAGCTCGAACAGCCGCTCGGGCTTCGCCGACCACAGCCGCAGGGTGTTGGTCCACTTCCCCTCCCAGCCGGGGACGGGCGTGTCGTAGGCGGCGGCGAGCACCGCGTCATCGGCCTTCCACTCGGCCGCGTCGCCCTGCGTGGGCGTCACCGTGCCGCCGAAGCCGATGCGATACTGCACCTCGCGGCGCTGGAACTCCCAGGGATGCGCCTGTCGGAGCCATTCCTCCGCCTCCTCCACCTGCCAGCCATGGTCGAAGGACTGGCGGAACAGGCCATGGTCGTAGCGGATGCCGTAGCCATGGGCCGGCAGGCCGACGGTGGACATGGAATCGAGGAAACAGGCGGCGAGCCGCCCCAGCCCGCCATTGCCCAGCGCCGCGTCGGGCTCGTCCTCGAGGACCGCGCGCCAGTCCTGGCCCAACCGCTCCATCGCGTCCTTGGCCATGTCGCCGAGGCCGATATTGTCGATCGCATCCTCCAGCAGACGGCCGATCAGGAATTCCATCGACAGGTAATAGACCCGCTTGCGGTCCTCGGCGTAGCCGCGCCGGACCGAGTCGAACCAGGGCGCGATCACCAGATCGCGGATGGCGTGGGTCAGCGCGAGCCGCCAGTCGGACTTGGTGGCCGCGTCGGTGGGCTTGCCGATGGTGTAGGTCAGATGGCCGAGAACGGCGGAGGCGAGTTCGTCGGCGTCGGCGGGACGGGTGACTGCGTGTGAGAAGCTCATGCCGGTGTCCCTTGCAGGCTGCGACGGTCGGGGCGGACGAGGAGAAGCTGGGGGAGACGAGGTCGGGCGAGGATGAGTTGGCGCATGGTCGAAGAGATAACGGACCGCGGAGGCTTCGACAGGGCGCGCGGGGTCGCAGGGGGGGGATTGAGCGCGCATATCTTGCCCGGAGAAGGGTATCGAGCCGATTTTCACGCCGGTTCAGGCGGTTTCCCGACCGATAGGGCGCCGACATGCCCAAGCTGACGGCAATTGGTTAACCATTTGCTGCCGAAGCGCGCGGATCTTGGATGGCGATGCAGCGCATCGACTTTCGGGCCCTTCCGCGCCGGCGACCGCCCTTGGCCGCCCGCGGCGCGGCGAAGCGGACCGCGGGGGGCTCATCGCCCCCGCTCCCGCCCGAAGATCTCCGCCGCCCGGATCAGGCCCGGGGCCTGATCCATCGCATCCGCCGCCGCGCCATGGCGCAGGCGCCAGTTCGGGACCTCGTCCACCGTGCCCGGCACGTTCTGCTGGCGCCGCTCGTCCAGCGCATCGTCGATCTGCACCGCCGCCAGCGCCGAGCCGCCGGCCGCGAGCAGCCCGTGGATCGCGTCGCGCAGCTCGGGCGTCAGCAGCTCGGGCGGATGGTCGAGGTCGAGCCCGTCCGGCGCCCGCCCCTCCGCCGCCAGCAGCCGGGCGAGCGCGGCGCGCGCGCCCGCCCGCTCCGCCCGCATTGCGGCGGCGCCGGCCGGGTCGACATGACCCAGCCCTTCGCGCACCCGCACGTCGTCGGCGTCCCACCACCCCGCCAGCGTCGGCGTGTCATGGGTCCCGAAGCTCGCGAGACTGCGCCGCGAAAATTCCGCGGGCGGACGGAAGCCCTGCGGCCCGCCCTCGAACTGCAGGATCGCACAGCCATGCAGGCCCGCGTCGTCCAGCGCCTCGCGCAGACCCTCGGGCACCGTGCCCAGATCCTCGCCCACCACCACGCAGCCGAAGCGCGCCGCCTCGATCCGCACCAGCGCCAGCAGCATCGCGGCGGGGAAGCGCACATAGCCGCCCGGCGATCCGTCCTCCGGCGCCCAGAACCCGCGGTCGAGCCCGATGACATGGTCGATCCGCACCGCCCCGGCATGGGCCATGGTGGCGCGCAGCATGTCGCGGAACGGCGCGTAGCGGCTGGCCTGCAGGCCGGCGGGGTTGAACGGGGCCAGCGCCCAGACCTGGCCGGCCGCGTTCAGCGCATCGGGCGGCGCGCCCAGCGACACGCCCCGCGCCAGCGCCGCGGGCCGCGCCCACGCCTCCGCCCCGTCCGGCCGCACGCCGACCGCGATGTCGAGATAAAGCCCCAGGCCCATCCCCGCCGCCTTCGCCCGCACCTGCGCCGCGTGCAGCTGCAAGGCCGCGGTCCATTGCGCCCAGGCGTGGAACCGGATCTCGGTCGCATGCGCCCGGGCGAAGGCCGCGACCTCCGGGCTCTCGGGATCGCGCAGCGCCTCCGGCCAGGCCCGCCAGTTCGCGCCCTCGGCGAGGCTCAGCGCCTCGAACACCGCGAAGCGCGCCCGCGCCCGGCCGCCGGCCTCCAGCCACGCCTCGAACGCCGCCATATCGCCGCCCTGCCCGGCCTCGAACATCTGGAAGAGCGCCCGCATCGCCGGCGCCCGGATCCGGGCGGCGAGCGCGGGGTTGCCGTAATCATCCTCCCGCCACGCCTTCAGCGCCGCCGCCTCCGCGGTCACCGCCGCCTGCGCGCCGGGGCAGGTCGCGAAGCCCGGCACATGGTCGATGGCGATGCGCCGCGCGTCGAGCGCGCTGCGCGAGGTCGGCGAATAGGGGCTGATCCCGCTGTCGGCCGCGCCGAGCGCATGCACCGGATTGACGCCGAGGAAATCCGCGCCGAGCCGCGCCAACCCCTCCGCCGCCGTCGCCAGATCCTCGAAATCCCCTTCGCCCAGACTGCGGGCCGAGGTCAGCGCATAGACCGCCCCCGTCGCCCCCCAGACCTTGTCGCGCCCCGTGACCTCGGCCACCTGCGGCGCAAGCGCGGGGGCGGCGGCGATCAGCACGATCTCTCCGCCCGCCGCCAGCGCATGAAGACCGGCGGGGAGCGGCGGCAGCGGCTCCCCCGCCCCGCCGGCAGCCTCGCCGCCATCCTCGAGCGCCAGAGACCAGGCGAGCGGCGGGTCGAGCCGGAACGCATCGGCCACCCCCGCCTCCACCACCGCTTCGCGCGGCAGCAGACGGGCCGCATCCTCCGCCTCGATCCCCGCCAGGATCGCCGCGGCGTCAGCCTCCGCCTCCGCCCCGATCTCCAGCCCCATGGCGCGCAGCAGCGCGGTCTGGGTGGCGGGCCCGGCCACATGCTCGCGCCCGCCCACCTCGAAGTAGCTGCGGAAAATCCCCATCCGGTCGGCGAGCCTCGTCAGCGCCGGATCGGCCGAGACCGCCTCGAACACCAGCGCCGAGCCCGCCGCGATCGCTTCGGGAACCGCGCCGGTCCCCGGCGCCCCGTCCGCCGCCTCGGTGCTCAGCGCCAGCGCCCAGCGCAGGCCCGGACCGGGCGGCGGCAGCGACAGGGCCGAGCGCTCGCCCGCATTGAAGGCCAGCGCCACCGGCGCGCAGTCCGCCCCGGCCTCGCCGCGCAGCACCAGCACATAGCCGCCGGGGGCCTCCGCCTCCCAGTCCGGTTCGCCGCCGTCGAGGCCGGCCCAACGGCTCTCCCTCCAGCCCGTCTCCCGCTCCGCCCCATGCAGGAAAACCGGCCGGCGCAGCGCCGGCAGCCGGGCGCGCAGCGCCGCGGCGGCGGCGGCGAAGGCGGTGAGGCTTTCGTCCGCGGTCCCCCAGTCGAGCCAGGTCGTGGCGTTGTCCTGGCAATAGGCGTTGTTGTTGCCGCCCTGGCTCTGGCCCTGCTCGTCGCCCGCGCGCAGCATCGGCACGCCCTGGGCCGCGAAGACGGTCAGCAAAAGGTTCCGCCGGCGCTTCGCCCGCGCCGCCTCCTGCGCCGCGTCGCCGGGCCCTTCCGGCCCCATCGGGTCCGAGACCTCGCCCTGATGCCCGTCGCGATTGCCCTCGCCATTCGCCTCGTTGCGGCGGGTGGCGTAGAGCGTGGCGTCGGCGAGCGTGAACCCGTCATGCGCCGCCACGAAATTGACCGAGGCCCAGGCCGCCCGCCCGTCCCGGTCGAACCGTTCGGCCGAGCCGAGCAGCCCCGAGGCCAGCTCATGCGCCCCCCCCGGCCAGCCCTGCCAGAACCGCCGCGCGCCATCGCGGAACCTGTCGTTCCACTCCGCCCAACCCGCCGGAAACGCTCCCAGCCGGTAGCCGCCGGGCCCGATATCCCAAGGCTCCGCGATCAGTTTGACGCCCTCGAGACACGGGTCCGCGGCCAGATCCGCCAGCAGGTCGGAGGCCGGATCGAAGCCGCCGTCCCGCGCCCGCCCCAGCACCGGGGCCAGATCGAAGCGGAACCCGTCCACCCCGATCCGCTCCGCCCACCACGCGAGGCTCTCGCGCATCAGCCGCCGCGCGGGGACCTTGGACAGATCCATGGTGTTGCCGCAGCCGGTGTCGTTGACGTAGTCCCCGTCCGGCGCGCCCTGCGCATGGCGGTAGTAGCCGGCGTCATCCAACCCCCGGAAAGCCAGCATCGGCCCGCTCTCATGGCTTTCGGCGGTGTGGTTGTAGACGACGTCGACGATCACCTCGATGCCAGCGCCATGCAGCGCCGCCACCGTCTCGCGCAGCCCCGCCGCCCCCTTCGGCCCCATGTAGCGGGGCGCGGGCGCGAAATAGCCGAAGGGGTTGTAGCCCCAGTAATTGGTCAGCCCGCGCCCCACCAGATGCGGCTCGTCCATGAAGGCCTGCACCGGCAGCAGCTCCAGCGCCGTCACCCCCAGCCGGGTCAGATGCGCGAGGATCGCCGGATGGCCCAGCGCCTCGTAGGTGCCGCGGATCGCCTCGGGGATCTCGGGATGCAGGCGGGTCAGGCCGCGGACATGGGCCTCGTAGACCACGGTGTCCGTCCAGGCCCGGCGCGGCCGCTCGGCCGGGTCGATGCGCGGCAGATCGCGGACCGCCACGCTGCGCGGCATGAACGGCGCGCTGTCGCGGGGATCGGGGGCGGCGGGGTCGCCGGGCGCGTGGGCGCAAAGCGCCTCGGTCCACAAAGGCTCGCCATCGAACGCCCGCGCATAGGGGTCGAGCAGCAGCTTCGCCGGATTGAACCGCATCGCCGCCTTCGGATCCCACGGCCCATAGGCCCGGAACCCGTAGCGCGCCCCCTCCGCCAACCCCTCGATCCGCCCGTGCCGGATCGGGCCTGAGCGCCCGGGCAGCGCCAGCCGCGCCGTCTCCCGCCCCGCCTCGTCGAACAGACAAAGCTCCACCCGCTCCGCGTCGGGCGCATGCACCGCGACCTCGGCCCCGCCGTCATCCAGCGCAAGACCCAATCGGTCGGGCCGGCCCTCGCTCATCCGAAGGGCGATCACGCGGGGCGAGGAAAGGGGAGCGGTCATGCGGTCTCCTGCTGCGCGGCCCCGGGGACGAGGCGGCGATAAAGGTCGGCGTAGCGCCCGGCGCTTTCGCCCCAGTCGACTGGCTGGCGAAGGGCGGCGCGGACCAGCCCGCGCCAGGCCTGAGGCTGACGATATAGGGCGCAGGCCCGCCCGATCGCCGCGGCCAACGCGCCCGCGTCGTCTGGCGCATGCACGAATCCGGTGGCGGCCCCCACCCGAAGCGCGGCGGCGTTGGCGTCGATCACCGTGTCGGCCAGCCCCCCGGTCAGCGCCACCACCGGCGCCGTCCCGTAGCGCAGCGCGCAAAGCTGGGTCAGGCCGCAGGGCTCGAACCGGCTCGGCACCAGGATCGCGTCGGAGCCGGCCTGCATCAGATGGGCCAGCGGCTCGTCATAGCCGATCACGCAGCCGACCCGGTCCGGATGGGCCGCGGCCCACCACTGAAACCCCGCCTCCAGATCCGCGTCGCCCGACCCCAGGACCACCAGGCTCCCCCCCTCCGCCAGCAGGCCCGGCATGACATCCATCAGCAGGTCGAGCCCCTTCTGCCTTGTCATGCGCGAGATCACGCAAAAGAGCGGCGCATCGTCGGAGGGCGAGATCCCGAACCGCTCCGCCAGCGCCTGGCGGTTGGGCCGCTTGCCCGGGGCGTTGCGATAGGGGCGTGCAAGGTCCGGGTCGTGGCTCGGGTCCCATATCGCGGTGTCGATGCCGTTCAGCACCCCCTCCAGCACGTCGGCCCGATGGCGCAGCAGCCCGTCGAGCCCGTTGCCGAATTCCGGCGTCAGCAGCTCGCGCGCATAGGTCGGCGACACCGTGGTGATCGCGTCGGCATGGGCGAGCCCGGCCTTGAGGAAGCCGAGGCTCCCGTGAAACTCCAGCTGGTCGGCGTTGAACATCGCCTCGGGCAGGCCGAGCGGCCGGAGCGTCTCGCGCCCGAACAGCCCCTGAAAGGCGATGTTGTGGATGGTGACGACGGATTTCGGCGCGTCCCCGCCCGCCAGCCGCAGATAGGTCGGGGTCAGCCCCGCCTGCCAGTCATGGGCGTGCACCACGTCGGGGCGCCAGCCGCGCAACCCCTCCGCCCCGATCCGGGCGCCGGTCCAGGCCAGCAGGCCGAAGCGCAGGTGGTTGTCCCCGAAATCGGCCCGGTTCAGCCCCGCATAAGGTCCGCCGGCGCGGTCATAAAGCCCGGGCGCCTCGATCAGGATCAGGTCGAGCCCCTCGGCCTCCCCCTCCAGCAGGCTCGCCGGCCCGAAGGGGGTGTCGAGCGGGGTGATCCGCGGCGCCGAAAGCCGCGCGGCCAGCCCGCGATAGGCCGGCAGCAGGGTGCGCATCGCGACGCCCTGCAGGCGCAGCGCGCCGGGCAAGGCCCCGGCCACGTCGGCGAGGCCCCCGGTCTTGATCAGCGGCGCGCATTCGGACACGACGGAGAGGACTTGCATCGGCGCGCTCCGGGATGGCTCCGGCGCAGGGCCGGCGTGGATCAGACCTAGTTCCGCCCCGGCGCTCGGGCAATGGGCGGGGCGGCCGCGGCGGGGGGGGGGGGGGGGGGGGGGGGGGGGGGGGGGGGGGGGGGGGGGGGGGGGGGGGGGGGGGGGGGGGGGGGGGGGG
>NZ_JBSRTQ010000127.1:0-12644 GCF_055129145.1 Albimonas sp.
TGCAACCCCGCCCCCCCCCCGCGCCCCGGAGACACCCAGCGTAGGGCGGGTGCAAACCCGCCACCCCCCAAATACCCGCGCAACCGCCCGCCTAATGCCCTCCCGCCCCCGCCCCGCCGCCCGCGGGCTTGCGCAGCAGCAGCACGATCAGCAGCATCGAGCCGAAGATCGCCGCGAGCACCAGGAACACGTCCGAAAACGCCATCACCAGCGCCTGCCCCCGGACCATCCCCGACAGCTTCGCCAGCGCCCCCGCCGCCGCGTCCGAGCCCAGCGTCGAGGTCAGCGCCGCGGTCATTTCAGCCAGCCGCTCCTCCGCCTGCGGCGCGCCCCAGGACACATGCTCGGCCAGGCGCGCGTAATGCAGGTCGGTGCGCGCGGAGATCATGGTGTTGATCGCCGCCAGCCCGAAGGCCCCGCCCAGGTTCCGGGTCAGGTTGAACAGGCCGGACGCGTTCTTCACCTCCTGCGGCGGCAGCGTGCCCAGCGCGATCATGTTGATCGGGATCATGCACAGCATCAGCGACACGCCGCGCAGCGCCTGCGGGGCGAACAGCTCCCAGAACGACCAGTCCGAAGTGATCGGGATCAGCTCGAAGCTGGAGATCGCGAAGCCGCAGAGGCCCACGAAGATGATTTTTCGAGGGTCGATCTTGCGCGACAGAGCGCCGACCACCGGGGCGGTCATGAACATGAAGGCGCCGGTGACGAACACCGTCTCGCCGATCTGCAGCGCGGTCAGGTGGCGGACCCGGGCGAGATAGAGCGGGTAGAGATAGGTCAGCCCGTAAAGCCCCACCCCCAGCACGAAGGTCAGGGCGGAGCCGATGGCGAAGTTGCGGTCGGCATAGGCCTTCAGGTTGACGATGGGCGTGTGGTTGGTCAGCGCCCGCCAGAAGAACATGATCCCGCCCAGCGTCGCCGCCACCGCGAACCAGGTGATGGTCGCGGACTGGAACCAGTCCTCCTTCTGCCCCTCCTCCAGCACGTATTCCAGGCTGCCCAGGAACACCGCCATCGAGATCAGGCCCAGATAGTCGAAGCGGCTGAGCAGCGCGTGGTCGGGCTCGTCGAAATCCACCAGCGTCCAGGCGAGCAGCGTCGCCACGGCGCCGGGGACGATGTTGACCAGGAACAGCCAGTGCCAGGAGAAGAGCTCGGTCAGGTAGCCGCCGATGGTGGGGCCCACGGTCGGGGCGAGCGTCACCGTCAGCCCGACCAGCGCCATCACCGGGCCCTGGGATTTCTTGGGGAACACCGTCCAGGCCGCCGCGAAGGCCGTCGGGATCATGCCGCCGCCGATGAACCCCTGGATGGCGCGGTAGACGATCATCTGGTCGATCGACGTCGCGGTGGCGCAGAGCGCCGAAGCCATGGTGAAGCCGGCGGCCGAGATGGTGAACAGCACCCGGGTCGACAGCCCGCGCGCGAGGAACCCCGAGAGCGGGATCATCACCACCTCGGCGATGAGATACGAGGTCTGCACCCAGCTGATCTCGTCCGGGGAGGCCGACAGCCCGGCCTGGATCTCGGACAGCGAGGACGACACGATCTGGATGTCGAGGATCGCCATGAACATGCCGAAGACCAGCGCGAAGAAGCCGATCAGGCGGCGCAGGGTCGGAGGCGGCGGTTCGGCCGGACCGGATTGGGCGGGAGAGTTCGGGGCGGCGTCGGCCATGGCTCGGGATCCGCGTCAAGGGCCGCGACGGGGCGCGGCGGACGTTGGCAGGCGGGCCGGGGCGCAGGCGCGGCGGTCCTGAGGGGAGGGCGGACGCGCGCGCCTCGCCGTCGGAAAAGGGCGCCCGATCCGCGCCAAGGGGGGGAGAGGCGGGATCGGGCTTTGACCGACCGCGTCCGGGCAGGGCGCGACCGGTTTTCGGGTCCGGCGCGGAGCGGCGCGCGGGACGGGCCGCGCCTCAGTCGGAGGCGCCGGCGGCGCGGGGAACGGAAGCCACCGGCCCGGTCGCGTCCGGCGCGACCACCGGCCGGGCGCCCCGGGCGCGCAGATCGTCGGCCACCCGGCTGTCGAGCGTCGCCAGCACCGACATGCCCGGCCGCAGCCAGCCCTGCGCCGCCACATCGGCGGGAATCGCCACCCGCACCGGCAGCCGCTGCACCACCTTGGTGAAATTTCCGGTCGCGTTCTCCGGCGGCAGCAGGCTGAACACCGAGCCCGAGGCCGGCGACACCGAGACCACATGCCCGATGACCGAGCGGTCGGGATAGGCGTCGACCTCGATGGTCACCGGCGTTCCGGGAACCATGTCGGCCAGCTCCGTCTCCTTGAAGTTCGCGTCCACATGCACCGCGCCCAGCGGCACCACCGCCAGCAGGCGCTTGCCCGGGGTCACGTAGTCGCCGACCGCGACCGAGAGGTTGCCGATCACCCCGTCATAGGGCGCGCGGATCACGGTCGCGTCGAGATCGCGGGCGGCGCGGTCGCGCGACGCCTCGGCCCGGGCCAGCGCCGCCTCGACCTCGCCGCGCTGGGCGTCATAGACCGCGATCTGCGCCTGGGCCGAGATCACGCCGGCCTCCGCCTCCTGCACGCCGGCCTTTCCCATGGCTTCGGCGGCGCGCGCGGCGTCGAGCTTCTGGCCCGAAGCGACGTCGTTGGCCGCCAGCCGGTTGTAGCGCGAGAAATCGGATTCGGCCTGGATCAGCGAGGCCTTGGCCGAAGCCACCCGGGCGCGGGCCTGGGCGACGGAGGCTTGCGCAGCGTCCTTCTGGCGTTCGATCCGCACCAGAGCGGCCTTCTGCGAGGCGATATCGGCCTCCGCCACCCGCAGCGCGACCCGATAGTCGCCGCCCTCCAGCGTCACCAGAGGCGCGCCCTTGAGCACATGGGCGTTGGTCACCGCGTCGACCCGGTCGATGTATCCCGACACCTTGGGGGCGAGCTGCGCGAAGTCGACCGCCACATAGGCGTCGTCGGTGGAGACCATGAAGCGGCCGTCGGTCCAGTAGCCGTAACCCTCGTAAGCGCCGGCGCCGACCAGCCCCAGCGCGATGACCAGCGGGATCAGCTTGCCGAGGCCGCGCTTCTTGGGCGCCTCCGGCGGGGTCGGTTCGGCCTGGCCGGGCCGTGTGGCGGCTGAGGCGGCGGGCGCGCCGGGATCGGATTTCAGCGCCGGGCGGGCGTCGCCGGGTCCGCGGCCGGCCGGGGCGTCATCGGCGCGCGAGGCGGAGGCGTCGGCCTGTTCGCGGTCGTAATCTCTGGCCATGTCGCGTCTCCGGTCGCATCGCCGCCGCGACCCAGCGGTGCGACTCATTCATTGACCGAACCGTTCGGTCAGCGCTTGACATGGCGCCCTTCCTCCCCGAGATCAAGCGGGCGCGGCGCACGGGATGACGCAGGCGCCGAACGCGCCGACGCCATGCCCCTGCGCATCCAGGCCCCCGCCGTGCTATGCGCAGGATCTTCGCCCACCCGACCGACCAACCCGGAGCGCACGCCCCCATGCCCAGCCCCGCCGCGCGCAAAGCGACCCAACCGACCGCCGGCCCCGCGACCGACGCGGCGGCGGCCGGCGCGGCCGAGGCCGGCGCCAAGCGCGACCAGATCCTCGCGGGCGCGCGCAGGGTGTTCCTGTCGCGCGGCTTCGACGCCGCCTCGATGGGCGAGATCGCGCGCGACGCGGGCGTGTCCAAGGGCACGCTCTACGTCTATTTCGACAGCAAGGAGACGCTGTTCCGCGCCCTCATCGTCAAGCTCAAGCGCAGCACGGCCGAGCGTCTGACCGACCTGGACTGGTGCGCCGAGGGGCTGGAATCGGCGCTCGCCCGCTTCGCCGAGCGCCTGCTGGCCGAAGTGCTGGAACCCGAGCATATCGCCCTGCTGCGCATGGTGGTCGCGGCGTCCGACCGCTTCCCCGACATCGGCCGCACCTTCTACGAGGCCGGGCCGCTCTACGGCGCCCGGCGCCTGGCCGAGCATCTGGCGTTGCGCGCGACGCGGGGCGAAGTGGCGCTCGACGGCGTCGATCCGCAGGACGCGGCCTGGCATTTCCTGGGGCTGATCAAGAACCCGATCACGCTTTGCGCGTTGATGTCGGCGGCGGACCGGCCCTCGGACGACGCGCTCGCCAAGGTCAGCCGCGAGGCCGCCTGGGTGTTCATGCGCGCCTACGGCCCGAGGGGCTGAGGCGCCCGGCCGGCGGACCGTCCGGCCCCCGCGACGCCGACGCGCCGATCCCGTGCCTGATCGCCTGATCGCCGCGCCGGGCCCGCTCTCGATGCTCTGCCGGCCATGGCTCGACCCGCCGCCGCCCGAGCTTCGCGGCGCCCTGCGCGGCCCGCGCCCGGCGCCGCATGCGGTCCGGCTCCACGCCGCGCGGGCGCTCCGTCGCCGCCCTCGGCACGGACGTCGCGCGGCCCCGCCGGAGAAAGCGCCGCCCGCCCCGGCCCGCGCCCCGCGATGATCCCGCAGGCACTTGCCGCGCCCGCCGCCCACCCCCTATCCTCGCCCGAAGCCGCGCCGCCAGACGCGCGATCCGGGGAGGAAATCCGACATGTCCGTGGCCGACGCCGGCGCGCGCCCGCGCCTTTATTACGGGTGGGTGGTCATCGCCATCGCCTTCGTGACCATGGGCGTCGCCATCACGGCCCGCACCGGCTATTCGCTGCTGTTCCCCGAGATGATCGACGAATTCGGCTGGGACAGCGGCATGACCGCGGGCGCCTTCTCGGTCGGCTTCATCGCCTCGACCTTCTTCCTGCCCATCGTCGGCTGGACCATGGCCCGCTGGGGACCGCGCGCCACCATCCCCATGGGCGCGCTGATGGTGGGCGGCGGCTATCTCGCCGCGCGCTGGATCACCAACCCGGTCGAGCTCTACCTCTGCTTCGGGCTTTTCGCGGTCAACGGCTCGATGGCCATGAGCTACATCAGCCATTCCATGTTCATTCCCAACTGGTTCGTGCGCAATCGCGGCCTCGCCGTCGGCCTCGCCTTCGCGGGCGTGGGGGTGGGCGGCGTCACCCTGCTGCCCGCCATGCAATGGCTGATCGAGGCGCATGGCTGGCGCGTCGCCTGTCTCGCCGTGGGGGTGGTGACGGTGGTGGCGATCGTGCCGCTCAACCTGCTCTTCCAGCGGATGCGGCCCGAGGACATGGGCCTGCGCCCCGACGGCGACGCGGTCCCGGTGGCGGGCGCCGCCCCGCTCCATGCCGACCCGGTGGTCGACCGCGCCTGGGTGGAGACCGACTGGACCCTGCGCCTCGCCATGCGCACCGCGCGGTTCTGGTGGATCGCGCTGGGCTATTTCTGCGGCCTCTTCATCTGGTACGCGATCCAGATCCACCAGACCCGGTTCCTGATCGAAGTGGGGTTCGAGCCGCGTCTCGCCGCGCTGGCGCTCGGCGGCGTGGCGTTCTTCGGGATCTTCGGGCAGATCGGCATCGGCGCGCTCTCGGACCGGGTGGGGCGCGAGATCGGCTGGGCGCTGGCGCTGACCGGCTTCGTGGGGGCGTCGCTGCTGCTGCTGGCGCTGCAGGCGGCGCCGTCGATGGCGCTGCTCGGCGCGATGGTGGTGATGCAGGGGCTGCTCGGCAACGGGCTGTCGTCGATGTTCGGCGCGATCCCCGCGGAGATTTTCCAGGGGCGGAAGTTCCCGCAGATCTTCTCCACCATCTCGCTGATGGCGAATTTCGGGGCGGGGGCCGGGGTCTGGGCGATGGGCTGGATTCACGACGCGACCGGCGATTATCGGGCGGGGTTCTGGATCTGCCTGGCGCTGTCGGTGCTGTCGATGTTCTGCATCTGGCAGGCCGCGCCGCGCCGGGTGCGGCTGGTCGCGGGCCGGGCCGAGGCGCGGGCCCGGGCCGCGCGGACGGCGGCGGCCTGAGGGTCAGAGCCAGGCCGACGGATCCACCCCGATCACCGGGCCGTGCAGGCGCAGCAGCACGGCCCATAGCGCCAGCCCCGCCGCCGCCTCCGCCGCCATCCGCGGCGACCAGGCCCGACCGATGCGCGCGCCGAGGGGGCCGCGCGCGGCGGGCGCGATCCCGGCCCGCGCCGCCCGCCGGTCGAGCGAGGCCATGCCGGCGAGGGCGAAGACCGCGAAGCCGCCGAACATCAGGACGGCGACGAGGTCGCCATTGGCCGCGACATGGCCGCCGGCCCAGAGCGCGAAGGACCAGAGCACCGGGTGTCGCAGGATCGCCGGCAGCCCGGCCCGGCGCTCGGGCGCCGGCCCGCCGACGAAGGCGACCGAACCCGGATTGGGCCGCGTCGCAGCCCCGGCCAGCATCAGACAGGCCAGCGGCATGAGCAGATGCGGGGCGAGCATCAGCGCCCGGCTCGGCCCCCACAGCGCGACCGTCGGCACCCGCAGCCCCGCCGAGATCAGCCAGACCAGCAGGGCCCCGGACAGAACCGCGTAGCCCGCCACATATCGCCTCCGGCCGAGGCGCGCGATCAGCCTCGCCCGCGCGCCGGTGGCGGCGGGCAGGACATGGGCGGCGAGGAACACAGCGTAGGCGCAGAGAAATTCGACCATGCCTCGCCTGATGCGCCGGACCGGTCCGGGGAGCAAGCGACGGACGCGGAAAATGCGCGCCACATGAGCCCCCGACGCGGGCCGCGCGTCCGCCGGGGCGCCCGCGCGGCGTTGGACCGGGGGCGCCGGCGGCCCGCGCACGCGCGGCGAGGGCGGCTCTGCAGGCGGCAGGCGGAGGCGTCTGAGGTCACACGTCCGCAGGCGTCGCGCGGACCGCGGCGGCGGACGGCATCGCCCGAGGTCCTCGGCGCCCCGTCCTCGGCGCCTCCCCGCTCTTCCTCTACCCGGTCTCGCCGTCTCGCCGTCTGCGTCCCGCCCCCCTCCCGCCTTCTCCTGGTTTCCGCCCCTTGCCCGTCTCCGCCAGGCGCCCCCTTCCCAACCGCCGCGCGGGCGCCCCGGCGCAACCGGCGCGAGGGTCGCCGCGCGGCTCCCGCACGCCGGCCCCTTGACCCGGCCCCGCGCCTCGGCGCCTTCTGGCCGGCATGACAGCGCCGCCCCCGAGCTTTCCGCGATGACCCGCCCCCCGCCTCCCCGCCCGGACGCGCCGGTCCGGCAGTCGGCGCTCCTGCGCGACCGTCGGTTCGCGCCGCTGTTCTGGGTGCAATTCCTCGGCGCCTTCAACGACCAGGTGTTCAAGAACGGCTTCATGGCCCTGCTGACCTGGCGGCTGGCCGACCGGCTCGCGGTCGATCTCGACAGGCTGGTCCTCGCCGCCGGCGCCCTCTACATCCTGCCCTTCGCGCTCTTCGCCCCCGTCGCCGGCCAAGTGGCGGACGGCGTCGACAAGGCCCGGATGATGCGCTGGGTGAAAGGGGCCGAGGTGGTGCTGATGGCGCTCGCCGGCCTCGCCTTCCTGGCGGAGTCGCTCCCCGCCCTCTACGCGCTCCTCTTCCTGATGGGCGCGCAATCGGCGGTCTTCGCCCCGATCAAATACGCGGTCCTGCCGCAATATCTCGCCCCGCGGGAGCTGATGGCCGGCGCCGGCCTCGTTCAATCGGCCACCTTCCTCGCCATCATCCTCGGCCAGATCCTCGGGCTGAAGGTGGCCTTGCTGCCGGGCGGCGAGGTCTGGATCTCCGTCGCCATCCTCGCCGTGGCGCTCGCCGGATGGGGCGCGGCCTTGCTCGCGCCCCCCGCCCCGCCCGAAGGCCGGCGCCCGCTGGTCGACCACAACCCGCTCCGCGCCATCCGCGACGTGATCCGCGATTGCCGCCGCCATCCCGAGCCGTTCTTCGCCATCCGCTGCATCCAGTGGTTCTGGTTCGCCGGCGCGACGTTCCTGACCCTGATCCTGCCGATCGCCAGCCGGAACCTGCACGCGTCCGAGGACGCGGCCCTCCTGCTGCTCGCGGCCTTCGTCACCGGCCTGGCGCTCGGCGCCGCCCTGACCAACCGGGCGACCCGCGGGCGCATCGACCTGCGTCTGCCACCCGTCGGCGCGGCGGGGATGGCGCTCGGGGCCGCCCTCTTCTGGGCCGCCTGCGCGGCTTATGGCGAGGGGCTGGACCGCGGCGCCCCGCAGCTCGACGCCGCCGCCTTCCTCGCCCGGCCCGACGCCTGGCCGGTGCTGGGCGCGGCGGTGCTGCTCGCGGTCTTCGCAGGGCTCTACGTCGTCCCGCTCAACGCGGTCTACGTGGCCCAGGCCCCGGCGGGGGAGCGGGGGCGGTTCGTCGCCTGCTCCAATGTCATGGACTCGCTCGGCATGGTCGCCTCATCGCTGGTGGCGATGGCGCTGCTCGCAGCGGGGCTCGACCGGACGGCGGTGTTCGGGCTGATCGGGCTCACCGGCCTCGTCGTCGCCGCCGTCATCCTGCGCCACGCCCGCCGGACCCGCGCGGCGGGTTGAGCCCGCCCCGCCGCCACCCGGCGCCGCCGTCTCCCCGCCGCGCGGGCGCCCGGCCCCCACCTGCGCGCCGGTCGTCGCGCGGCCCTCCTCCCCTCCCCGCGGCAACGCCCCGCTGGACGCGCGCCGCAGGGACGGGCACACAAAGGCCATGACCTCCGCACCCGCGCTCCGCCCCGAATTCTGGCAGATGCCCCTCTCCGACCTCACCCGCGAGGAATGGGAGGCGCTCTGCGACGGCTGCGGCCGCTGCTGCCTCGTCAAGCTCGAGGACGAGGACACCGGCGACCTCGCCTACACCAACGTCCACTGCCGGCTCTACGACCCCGCCACCTGCCAATGCGGCAACTACGCGCTGCGCAAGGTGCTGGTCCCCGGCTGCGTGATCCTCACGCCCGAGACGCTGGAGGACGCGGCCGAGTGGATGCCCGAGACCTGCGCCTATCGCCGCCTGCATGAGGGGCGCGACCTGCCCGAATGGCACCCCCTGCTCGCCGGCCCCGACGGCCCCGCCGACGCCGGCATCCCCGCCAACGGGGCGAACTGGCCGGGCAAGCTCGCCGCGGAATGGGAGGTCGCCGAGGAAGACCTGGAAGATCACGTGGTGGAAGGGTTTCTCTGATGTGGTTCACCTCCGACAACGCCGGCCCCGCGGCGCCCGAGCTGATGGAGGCGGTGATGGCGGCCAATGCCGGCCATGCCATGCCCTACGGCAAGGATCCGCTGACCGCCTCGGTCCAGGTCCGGGTGCGCGAGGCGTTCGAGGCGCCCGACGCCATCGTCCACCTCGTCGCCACCGGCACCGCGGCCAACGCCATCGCGCTCGCCTCGATCACCGCCCCCTGGACCACCGTCTTCTGCCACCGCAACGCGCATGTGGAGGAGGACGAGTGCGGCGCGCCTGAATTCTACACCGGCGGCGCGAAGCTGACCCTGATCGACGGCGCGCATGCCAAGATGACCGAGGCCGGCCTCGCCCGCGCCCTGAAGTTCACCGCGCGCGCCGGGGTGCATAACGTGCAGCGCGGGGCGCTTTCGATCACCCAGGCGACGGAGCTCGGCGCGATCTACCGGCCCGACGAGATCGCGGGCCTCACCGCGCTCGCCCGCGCCCAGAATCTGCCGGTGCACATGGACGGCACCCGCTTCGCCAACGCCTGCGCCCGGCTCGGCTGCGCGCCGGCCGAGATCAGCTGGAAGGCGGGGGTCGACGTGCTCTGCCTCGGCGCCTCGAAGAACGGCGCGATGGCGGCCGAGGCGGTGATCTTCTTCGACGGCGACAAGGCCAGGGGCTGGGAGTTCGAGCTGCGCCGCAAGCGGGGCGGGCACCTGTTCTCCAAGATGCGCTTCATGGCGGCCCAGATGGACCGCTGGCTGGAAGGCGGGCTGTGGCTGGAGCTAGCCGGAAAGGCCAACGCCATGGCGGACCGGCTGGCGGACGGGCTGAAGGCCGGCGGGCTCGCCCGTTTCGACCACCCGGTGGAGGCCAACGCGCTTTTCCCCGCCCTGCCCCGCGCCATCCACCGCAAACTGCACGCGGCCGGCGCGCATTACTATCTCTGGCCCGGCGACCAGTCGCTGGAGGGGCCGGACGACGAGATGCTGACCTGCCGCCTGGTCTGCAACTGGGCGACCACCGAGGCGGACGTCGACGCCTTCCTCGCGGCCGCCGCGGGCTGAGACGCGCGCCGAGACGGGGCCGGAATCAGGAAGGGGCGGATCCAAGACCCGCCCCGTCGCTCGAAGCTCGCCGGTTCAGGCGAAAAGCAGGTCGTCGAAGCCCGGAACCTCGCCGCGCGAGGTGTCGAAGGCGGCGATGACCTCCCCGAACAGCAGCACGTTCGACAGGCCGTCGCGCACCGTCACGAAGTCGAAATCCGCCTCGGTGACCGGCCTGTCGTAACCGTGGCAGACCAGCTGATCGACGCCGCTCTCGAAGTCGCCGACGAAGATCGTGTTCCCGGTCCCGTCCTCGAGGTTGAAGTGGAACATGTCTTCGCCGCGCCCGCCGAACATCCGATCGGCGCCGCCATCGGCATAGAGCGCGTCGTCGCCGCCGCCGCCGTGCAGCCGGTCGCGCCCCTGCCCGCCATGCAGGACGTCGTCGCCCCCGCCGCCCTCGAGCCGGTCGCGCCCGTCGTCGCCGTAGAGCGCATCGGCCCCGCGCCCGCCCTCCAGGGAATCCGCGCCGCCGCGCCCGTGCATCGTGTCGTCGCCGCCGCGGCCGCGCAGGTCGTCGTCGCCGCGTCCGCCGCGCATGTCGTCGTCCTCGCCCCCGCCGCGCGCCATTTCAACCGGCATGGGGCGGCTGGTCGGGAACATGCCTTCGTCGGTCCGGATCTCCTCCGGCGAGGCGCCGCCGTCGTCGACGGCGGTGATGTAGGCGAGCCCGTCGTCTTCGAAATCGGGGCCGCGGCCCCAGCAGATCGCGTCCTCCGGCGACGGCGCGTCGTCGACGAGGACGAGGTCGCCGTCGTCGTACTCGACGCCGGACTCATCGTCTTCGTCATCGTCATCTTCGAAAGCAGCGCCGTCATCCTCGCCGTCTACCCAGACGCCATCCGGGTCTTCGCCGTCCCAGACCGGCAGCTCGCAGAACCACTCGTCGCCCACGAACAGGCCATCGGGAAGCGGCCCATCGCCGTCCGTCAACGGCGTTTCCCAGACCCAGCCGTCGTCGCCCGACATTCCGCCCGAGGCGTCTTCCGGGGCGTCGTCCCAAACCGGCAGCACGCAGTACTCGTAGTCCCGGCTCAGGTCCTTCTCCGCCGCGTCATCCGTCGACATGCTCATATCCGCTCCGAGAAACGCCCCGCAGGCGCCCGCTGTTCCGCAACGTCAAAGCGTTAGACCTGCGCCTGATCCGCGCCAAGAGGATTCGCACGCAAGGCGAGCGGATCTTTGCCGGATGGAAGCGACCCGAGCGGGAGAGGGAGGAAGAGGGAGGGAGGGGGGCGGAGCAAGCTTGGGCGGGCGGCGGAGCGCGCCGCCCGCCCAAGCCGGCGCGTCAGTCGCCGGCTTCGAAGCCCAGCTTGTCGGGGTCGAACTCGTAATGCGACCCGCAGAACTGGCAGTCGGCGGTGACCTTGCCGTCCTCGGTGGTCATGTGGCCGAGGTCCTTGGCCGAATACTGGTGCAGCGCCGCGCGGACCTTGTCGGCCGAGCAGGTGCAGCCGAAGGCCACCTTCTGCGGCGGCCAGACCCGCGGCGTCTCTTCGTGGAAGAGGCGCAGCAGCAGCCGGTCGGGGGCGACGAGGGGCCCGAGCAACTCATGCGTCTCGACGGTGTCGAGCAGCATGTTGACCCGGGTCCAGTCCTCCTCAGCGCCGCCCATCGCGGCGACGTCGCGCGCCGCCAGCAACCCGCCCTCGCCCGAGCCGCCCGTCCGTCCGTCCGGCGCGCCGGCCATCAGCGGCGAGGCAGGGGGCATGTGCTGGAGCATCAGCCCGCCGGCGCGCCAGGCCGCGCCCTGCGCCCCGATCGCCTCGGCCGAAGCCAGCGCGAAGCGGGTGGCGATCTGTTCGGACTGGGCGAAATAGGCCTCGGCGGAGGCCGCGAGCGACCCGCCGGCCAGCGGGGTGAGCCCCTGATAGGGCTGCCCCTCGCCATTGTTGACGATCATCGCGAAGTAGCCCTTGCCGAGCTGCGGGAAGATCGGCGCGTTGAGGTCCAGCCGCTCGGCGTCGAAGCCCGCATAGGCGCGCAGGGTGGCGGGGGCGCCTTCGTGCTCGGGCGCGAACCAGTCGGTGGCGATCAGGCGCACCGGCCCGTCGCCGCGGACCTGGATCGACAGGCGCCAGCGCAGCTTCACGGTCTGGCCGATCAGCGCGGTCAGCAGCGCCGCCTCGGCCAGCAGGCCGGCGATGGGGCGGGGATAGCGGTGCAGGGCCAGCATCCGGTCGAGCGAGGCGTCGAGCCGGGCCGCGCGGCCGCGCATCTCGGGCCGGTCGAGCGCGAAGGGCAGCACCTCGTCATCGCCGGGCGCCGGCTGGGGGGCGGCGAAAGGGGCGGCGGCGTCGAGGCTCATGGCGGCGGCTCCGTGTCTGAACGTGAATGCGGGCGAGGTTGTGGGCGAGCAGAGGGTCGAATGGCGGCGCTCCGGATCGGGCGGCTCGCCTGAGGCGGCATGGGGCGCGCGGGGCGGATCGTCGCTCCCGCGGCGCGGTCTGGTCACATAGCCATCCGCACGCCCCGGCGCCACCCCGCCGCGCGGGGACCCGCCGGGACCGTGACCCTGCCGCGCCGCAAGCCCCGCCCCCGCCACCCCGGTCCCGCGCAGGCGCGCAGGCCCCGTCCCG
>NZ_JBSRTQ010000128.1:0-12619 GCF_055129145.1 Albimonas sp.
GCCCCCGCGCGTCAGCCCGCCCCCGCCGCGCGTCAACCCGCGACGATCCCGGCCTCGCCGCCGCGCCCGCCCGCGACGCCGGACGCGCAACCCTCGCTGCCGCTCGCCGACACCCAGGACAAGCCCCCTGCCCCGGGCGCCCGCGACTGGTCGGTGCTGGCGCGGGCGCTGGATTTCCCCAAGGACGAACGCGACGAGGCCGGGTTCGCCGCGCTGGAGATCGCCACCCGCGACCGCCCGATGGCCGAGCTGCTGCAGGCCGCCGAGGACGCGCTGACCATCCTCGCCCAGCACGGGATCTACATGGAGGATCTCGAGGTCCGCCACGCCCCGCCCGCGCTCTGGCTCCGCTTCGCGCGTGGCGAGCGGGGGGTGGACCTGACCTCGGTCGGCGGCGTGACTTCGGAGACGATGGTCGACACCGTGCGCCGGATGATGAAGGCGGACCCGGTGTTCCGCGACACGGTCATGCACCTGATGCGCCGCTTCGATTCCGTCCTGCGCCTCGCCGCCGCGGAGCCGCGGGGCGAGGGCAGGCTGGTCGATCTGGCCGACAGCCGCACCGGCCGCGCCTTCATGCTGGTCGCCCAGGCCGTCGGCGCGTTCGATTAGCTCCGGGCGACTGGGGGCCTCAGGCGACGGCGCTCAGTCCGCGCGCAGCTGATCGCGGCCGTGGGGCGCGTCGAAGTCCAGATCGGGGCCCAGGGGCACGATCCGGTGCGGGTTGATCGACTCGTGGCTGTAGTGGTAATGGCGCTTGATGTGGTCGAGATGCACCGTCCCCGCCACGCCCGGCCACTGGTAGAGTTCGCGCAAGTAGCCCGACAGATGCGGATAATCCACGATCCGCCGGATGTTGCACTTGAAGTGCCCGTAATAGGCCGCGTCGAAGCGGATCAGGGTCACGAACAGCCGCCAGTCGGCCTCGGTCACCCGCGCGCCCATCAGAAAACGGCGTGAGCTCAGCCGCTTTTCCAGCCAGTCCAGCGTATCGAACAGCGGGCGCACCGCGTCCTCATAAGCCTCCTGCGTCGTCGCGAAGCCGGATTTGTAGACGCCGTTGTTGAGCGTGTCGTAGATCCGCGCATTCACCGGCTCGATGGCCCGGCGCAGTTCTTGGGGGTGGAAGTCCTGGCGGTCGCCGGTCAGCCCGTCGAAGGCGGAATTGAACATGCGCAGGATCTCGGCGCTTTCGTTCGAGACGATCTTGCCCTGGGCCTTGTCCCACAGCACCGGCACCGTCACCCGGCCGGAAACCTCGGGGTCGGCCTCGATATAGACCTCGCGCAGGAAATCATGGCCGGCGCGCAGGTCGCCGGTGGCGCCGGGGAAATCGGTGGCGAAGGTCCAGCCCTCCGACAGCATGTCGGGATGCACCGCCGAAACGTCGATCAGATCCTCCAACCCCTTGATCGCGCGCAGGATCAGCGTGCGATGCGCCCAGGGGCAGGCATAGGAGACATAAAGGTGATAGCGACCCGCCTCGGCCTTGAACCCGCCCTCGCCCGACGGCCCGGGCGCGCCATCCGGCGTCACCCAGTTGCGGAACGAGGTCTCGGAGCGGACGAACTTGCCGCCGGTCTTCTCCGTGTCATAGCCCTGATCGTGCCAGACGCCGTCCACCAACAGTCCCATGTCGCGCTCCCTCAGATCCGTGATGGGCCTAACCTAGCGCGCAGGGACGCGAGCGCTACCGCGCTTGCCGGGATGGATTGTCCACGAAAACGCGACGAAGGCTCAACCCTGGCGCAGCTCGGGGCGCGCGGCCTCGACGGCGCGGACCAGTTGGGCGAGCGCGCGGGCCGCATCGTAATCGGTGTCAGCGAAGGCCACGATGCGGGCGAGCCGCAGCTCGGCGCGGATCGAGGCGGTGGCGGGGTCGACCAGCACCTCCACCAGCGCCGCGCGGATCCGCGCCCGGTCGCCCGAAGCGGTGAGCGCCGAGGTCACATAGGGCGGCGCCGGGGCGGGACGGGTCCAGCCGAGCACGACGAGCTCCGCCGCCGCCGGCTCGAACCGCTGCGCCATGTCCCAGCAGAGCGCGTCGATGGCGGCGGCCTCGGCCCGGCCCTCGGCCACCGCGACGACGGACGCGCGATGCGCGCCGGTCCACAGCACTTCGCCGATGGACGCGGGCTCCATCGCGTCGATCAGCGCGGCCCAGCCCGACAGGCTGTCGGACCCGTTGGCGGCGAAGCGCCCGCCGCGCAGCGCATCGAGATCCGCGGCCCCGCCCCGGCGCGCCACGATGGCGGAGGCGTAGCGGCCGGCGCCGCAACCGTCGACCTCATAGGTCGGCGTGCAGATCAGGCGCGTGGCGCGCGCCGCGCCGGCGACAAGCGGCAGGCCGCAGACCTGGGAGAACAGCAACCCCGGATCGGCCCAGTGCGCGGCGGCGGGGGCGTCGCGGTCCAGCGCCTCAGGCGCCGGCAGGCCGACGTCGCGCAGCCGGGCGCCGAGCGCCGCCCATAACGCATCGGTGGCGTCGCGCAGTTCCGGCCAGTCATAGAGCGGCAGGGAGGCGAGGCCCGCGGCGGATGCGCCCGGCGTCATGCGGCGCGCCTTGCGCAGGCGCTGGACGGCACGGCCGCGCGCCCGCCCACCGCGCGACGGCGACGGAGTGCGGACGGAGAGGCGAGGCGCATCGCGCGAAGGGTGCCGTAGAGGAACATCAGCTGCCAGAAGGTCCCGTTTGCTCCGCAGGGCTGCGGGGTTCGGGCGGACGTTCCGCCCCGTGTTCGAAAAGGGCGCGCGGAACGTTCGGCGCCGACGCCGGATGGGCGACGCTCCAGAGGTAAAGCAATGGCGTCGCTCCGCAACCCCCTGCCGCGGCCGCAAGGCGCGGCGGGAGGATGCGGGGATGCGGGACGGCTCAGGTCTCGGGCGCGTGACCCGCCAGCGCGCGAAGCGTCTCGACCCGGTCCGCCTCCGCCGCCGGCTTGTCCCAGCGGATGCGCTTGATCCGCGGGAAACGCATGGCGACGCCGGAACGATGCCGGCGCGAGATCTGCACCGCGTCGAAGGCGACCTCGAGCACCAATTCCGGCGTCACGGCGCGGACCGGGCCGAAACGCTCGGTCATATGGGCGCGGACCCAGCGGTCGAGCGCGACCAGCTCCTCGTCGGTGAACCCCGAATAGGCTTTTCCCACCGGGGCAAGGCGGGGGGCGTCGCCGTCGGGGTCCTCCTCCCAGCAGCCGAAGGTGAAATCGGAATAGTAGGAGGACCGCCGCCCGTGCCCGCGCTGGGCGTACATCAGCACGCAATCGGCGCTGAGCGGGTCGCGCTTCCACTTCCACCACGGGCCCACCGGGCGGCCCGCCGCGTAGGGCGCGTCGCGGCGCTTGACCATCAGCCCCTCCTGCCCTTCCGCGCGCTGCGCGTCGCGGATCGCGGCGAGCGTCGGCCAGTCGGCGAAGGGCAGGTCCGGCGACAGGTCCATGCGGGCGGGCCGGGTCGCGGCGAACCAGTCGAAAAGCCGGGCGCGGCGGCCCTCCAGCGGCAGGTCGCGCAGGTCGCGGGTCCCGTCATGGAGGAGGTCATAGGCGCGGATATGGGCGGGCGCCTCGGTCAGCATCTTCGCCGTGACCCGCTTGCGGCCGAGCCGGGCCTGAAGTTCGGCGAAGGGGCGCACCTCGCCGTCGGCGAGGATCAGCAGCTCGCCGTCCACGCAACCCTGCCAGTCCATCGCGTCGAGCAGGTCGGGGAAGGCGGGGGCCAGATCCTCGCCGGCGCGGGAATAGAGGCGCCGGCCGGTGGCGGTCGCCGCGGCCTGCACGCGGATGCCGTCCCACTTGATCTCCGCGATATGCTCGGCGGGGACGAGGGTCGCGAAGCGCTCGGCCTCCAGCGGATTGGCGAGCATCATCGGGCGGAAGGCGAGCGAGAGGTCGGCGTCGGGCTCGGGCCCGCCCTCAAGCCAGGCGAAAAGCTCGGCATAGGGGGGGGCGAGGACGAACCACAGCTCCTCGATCCGGGCGAGCGGCCGGCCGAATTCCTCGGCGAGCGCGGTGCGCGCCATGCGGGCGGAGACGCCGACCCGCATCCCCCCCGCGCAAAGCTTGATCAGCGCGAAGCGGGCGGAGGGGTCGAGCCGGTCGAAAAGGGCGTCGAGCAGCGCGGGCCGGGCGGCGCGGCCGGCGGCGCGCAGGCTGTCGACGGTTTCGGCGAGGCCGGGGGGCGGCCCGGGGGGCGTCGCCGGTTCGGGCCAGATCAGCGCGACGGTCTCGGCCAGGTCGCCCACGAAATCATGGGACAGCGCGAAGAGCCGCGGGTCGACGCGGGCCTGCGCCACGCCGCGGATCACCGAGGGCGTGAGGCTCGGCATCTCCAGCGTGCCGGCGAGGGCCGCCAGCGCATAGCCGCGGTCCGGATCGGGGGTGTCGCGGAAATAATCGCGCAGCAGCGCGAGCTTGCGGGTGCGGCGCGGGGTGAAGACCAGCGCCTCCAGCAGATCGGCGAAGGCGCGCACGGGCTACATCGCCTCTTCTTCGCCCCGCCCGATCAGCGCGAGCGGGCGGGCGTCGAGCCCCTGGTCGGCGCACCAGAGGCACAGCGCCTCCTCGGCGCCATGGGTGACCCAGATGGTGCCGGCGCCGGTTTCGGTGATGGTGGCGGTCAGCTCGTCCCAGTCGGCGTGGTCGGAGACGACCAGCGGCAGCTCGACGCCCCGCTGCTTGGCGCGCTGGCGGACGCGCATCCAGCCCGAGGCGGCGCAGATCACCGGGTCGGGGAGTTTGCGCGCCCAGCGGTCGTTGAGGGCGGAGGGCGGGGCGAGCACGATTTCGCCGGCCAGTTCCGCGCCCTGCCCGCGCACGGTTTCGAGGGGCCCGAGCGGGATGCCGAGCCGTTCGTAGACGTTGCAGAGGCCGACCAGCGCGCCATGCAGGTAAATGGTCCGGTCCCAGCCGGCGCGACGCAGCTCGGCGATCAACCGCTGGGCCTTGCCGAGCGCATAGGCGCCGATGGCGTGGCAGCGGGCGGGCTGGGCGCGGACCGAGGCGAGAAGGCGGGCGATCTCGTCCTTGACGGGCGGGTGGCGGAAGACGGGCAGGCCGAAGGTGGCTTCGGTGACGAAGAGGTCGCATTCGACGGGTTCGAACGGGGCGCAGGTGGGGTCGGGGGCGCGCTTGTAGTCGCCGGAGACCACGGCCCGGGCGCCGCCGGCCTCGATCACCACCTGGGCGGAGCCGAGCACATGGCCGGCGGGGACCAGAGTGATGGTCGCGTCGCCGATCCGCATCGGCTGGCCCGCGGGCAGCGCCTGGGTGGCGGCGAAGGCGGTGCGGCCATAGCGGGCCTCGGCGATGGCGACGGTTTCGGGGGTGGCGAGCAGGGCGCGGGAGCCGGGTCGGCAATGATTGCCATGGCCATGGGTGACGATGGCGCGGTCGACCGGGCGCACCGGGTCGATGAAGGCGCCGGCGGGCGGGCACCAGAGCCCCTGCGGGCGAAGGGCGAGGAGATCGGTGGCCTTCATGCCTGGGAAAATGGCGCGGCAGGTCGGCCGCGGCAAGGGAGGCGATCCGATCCCGCCTGTTCGCGCCGCGCTGCAGCGTTCCGAAGCGCCGCGTCAGCCGCCCGCCAGCCGGGGCGGACCGCCCGCGGCGCGCTGGGCTCGGGCGCCCGGCGGGGCCGAGGCAGGCGGCGAGGGCGTGCCGTTTCGGGGAGCGCTGCGCGAGTCGACTGGTCCGGCCGGACGCTTCCGGGCGGGGCGCCGGAGAGCCGTCGGCCCGTGACCTGGCTGACATGTCGACGGACGAGCCATCGCTTTGGCCAACCAGCCCCACCGATGCTTCGTGGGGCGCCGTGGGTCAGTTCTTGGCGGATCGCATCCAGGCGCCCCCCGGGGTCGCGGTTGGACCCACAAGACGGCTACTGGACGATGAATTCCGCATGCAGCGCGCCGGCGGCCTTGATGGTCTTGAGGATGTCGATCATGTCGCGCGGGGTCACGCCCAGCGCGTTCAGACCCTCGACCAGCTGCGACAGGGTCACGGTGTTGTCGATCACCGCCAGCCCCGTGCCCGGCGCCTCGTCGATCGCCGCATCGGTGCGGGGCACCACGATGGTTTCGCCCTGCGGCGCGAAGGGATTGGGCTGCGAGACCACCGGCGTTTCCTGGATGCGCAGGGTCAGGTTGCCCTGGCTGATGGCGATCCGCGACACCCGCACGTCATCGCCGAGCACGATGGTGCCCGAACGTTGGTCGACCACCACCCGGGCCTTGCGCGAGGGAGCGATCTCCAGGTTCTCCAGCGCGCTGATCAGCCGGGCCGGAGACATGCGGGACCGCGGCACGTCGATCTCGACGGTGCCCGAGTCCAGCATGCTGGCCAACGGAGTGTCGGCCAGCGTGTTGATCGTGTCGGCGATCCGCGCCGCGGTGGTGAAGTCAGGGTCGCGCAGCGCCAGGCGCATGCGGCCCATCTGGCTGAAATCGAACTGAATCTCACGCTCCACCCGGGCGCCATTGGGAATGCCGCCGGCAGTGGGCACGCCTTGGGTGACCGTGGCGCCTTCGCCCTCGGCGGTGATGCCGCCGGCGATGATCGAGCCCTGCGCCACCGCGTAGATCTCCCCGTCCGCGGCGTTCAGCGGCGTCATGATCAGGGTGCCGCCCAGCAGGCTCTTGGCGTCGCCTATGGCCGAAACGGTCACGTCGATCTGCCCCCCCGCACGGGCGAAGGGGGGCAGCACGCCGGTGACCAGCACCGCGGCGACGTTGTTGGGACGGAACTGCTCCCCGGAGACGTTGATGCCGAGCCTTTCCAGCAGGTTGACCAGCGCCTCCTCGGTGAAGGGCGAGTTGCGCAGCCCGTCGCCGGTGCCGTTCAGCCCGACCACGAGGCCGTAGCCGACGAGATCGTTGCCGCGCACCCCGTCGAATTCGACCAGGTCCTTGAGCCGGACGCGGATCGCGCCCTCCGGCGCCTCCATCACCGACAGCGCCGCGCGGCCCTGGTCGGCGGCGGCGCGGAGCGGGGCGAAGACGGCCGCCACGACCAGCGCCAGGCAGGCCAGCACGAAGGCCAGCGAGGTCCAGGCCCGGATGCGTGCGGCCGGGTCGTCAGGGAAACCGATCATCGCAGGAAGTCGACCAGCGACAGCTGCGACATGCGGGCGGTCACCGCGAACACCCGTTCAAGCTGTTGCTCCACCGCCTGGAATTCGGTCGCCGCGTCGTAGGGATCGCGCGCGGTGGCGTCGTTCCAGGCGATGTCGAGCGCGTCGCGGCGGGCGGAGATGCGCACCGCCGCTTCCTCCAGCCGTTGCTCGGACAGGCCGAGCTGGGCGCGGGACTGCACGATCTGCTCGCGTGCGTCCAGCGTGATCGTCGCCGCCCGTTCCAGCAGGTCCGGTTCGGCGGAGGCGGGGCCGGCATAGCCGGCGCGCACCGTCGCCGCGGCGAGCGCCAGGCCCTTGAGCAAGGTCCGCACCTCCGGATCGTCGGCGCGGCGGGAGATGGCGACCGAGGCGCCTTCGTCGATGGTGGCCCGCGGCGCATCCTCCGCGGCGCCCAGGAAGCGGGCCGTGAAGCCGCCGGTGGGGTCGTCGAAATAAAAATCCACCTGCGCGATGGCATCGGCGGCGTCCACGGCCCCGGCGAGCAGGGTCGAGATGTCGTCGAGGATATCGTCGGCCGGGGCCAGCGCCGGCTGATCGACGGCGGCCCCCGAGAACAGGGACCGGCCGCCGAACCGGGCGTTCAGGTTCTGCACCGCCGAACGGAACGCGTCCTCGGCCCCCGCCGCGTGCAGGCGCGCGCTGTTCAGGTCGCCGATCGCAAGCGAGGCGGTCAGCTCCAGACCCAGCTCCTCGGCGAGGTCGCCGAGCCCGCCCATGACCGCCTGGGTCAGCGAGATCCGGCCCTGGGAGAGGCTCACGCCTTCGGTTTCGCGCGTCGCCCGGGCCTGCGAGGCCTCGATGGCCAGCAACCGGCGCGGATCGTGCCCGGACGCGGCGAACAGGTCGTCGCGCCGGCCCGTGGTCAGCTCGCGGCCCGTGCGTTCCAGCGCGGCGCGGACCTGGCCCGCGTCGCGCTGCAGGCGCAGCGTGGAGGCGAGGTCTGGAAGCGGGGAGGTCATCATGTTCGGTCTCCCGTCAGGAATGGGGCGCGGCGGATCAGGGGGTGCGGCATGATCAGATCTGCAGCAGGCGCTTGAGGAGGCCATCCACCGTCTCGATCACGCGGGCGTTGGCCGTATAGGCGTGCTCGACCAGCAGCAGGTCCGACATCTCCTTGTCGGTGTCGACGCCGGTGACCGCGGCCTCGGCCTCCTGCAGCAGCGAGAACCGGCCCTCCGAGAAGGCGGCGCTTGACTCGCGATCGGCGCGGGCCTGGGCGCGGGCGGCGGCGGCGGTCTGCACCAGGTCGAGAAACCCGAAATCGCCGGTGAACCCGGCCCCCGCCGGCGCCGTTCTGGAGCCAGACAAGGCCGCCATCAGCGCGCGGGGCAGCGTGTCGAGCCCGACCGGCCCCTGCGCCGCGGCGTTGATGCCGTCACGCAGCCGCCAGGCGTCGCCGCCCTGCTGGGGATCGATCGCCGCGTTCAGCGCGATGCGGCCGGCGAGGCCCACCACGTCGAGCGCGTCGAAAACGCCGCCCTCGTCGGTGAAGATCCCGGGGTCGCCCACCGCGAGCGTCGGATCCACCGCGGGATCCTCGTAGCGCAGGATCAGATCCTCGGCGAGCGCATCCAGCTGGTCCTGCGCCGCCGGGGCCAGCACGTCGCGGATCGCGAACTGCGCGCCCAGCGCGCCGCCGTCCAGCCGCCCGCCGCCGGTTCCCGTGGCGATCGGGTCGCCGTCGAGCGTCAGCCCCGACAGCGCGCCCGAGGCGAGGGTCATGTCCGCCGTGATCTGCCCGGTCGGGGCGAAACCCAGCTGGAACGTCCGCCCCTCGAGCAGGATGGCGCCTCCGGGCGTGTAGAGCGCGATCTTGCCGTTGTCCCGCGCGGCGATGCGCACCGGGATCAGGGACGAGATGCGGTCGATCTCGCGCGACCGGTCCTCCTCCAGCGCCGCGGAGCTGCGGCCCGAGTTGGTGATCCGCTCGATCTCCGAATTCAGGGTTTCGATCGATTCCAGCGCGCTGTTGATGTCGCTCACCATCCGGCCGATGGAGGCGTCCGCGTCCATCCGCACGCGCTGCATGTCGTCGGTGGCCACGTTCAGGGCGCTGACCAGACTGCGCGCCGCCGCCGCCGCGTCGGTCTGCAGCGCGGCGCTTTCGGGCGAATCCGCCAGCCGGGCCAGGGCCGTCTCCCAGGTCAAGCCCCGCGCCGACAGCGAGCCGGGGTCGTCGATCCCGCCCACGGCGTCGAGCAGCCGCGCCTCGGCCGAGGACAGGGCCGCGTTCTCCCCGCTCGACGCCTCGGCCCGGCGGCGGTCGGCGGTGGCCCGCGGGTCCGTGGCCCTTGTGATGGCGGTCACGGACACGCCCTGGCCTTCGCCCGCCAGCGACTGCGCGGCGGTGGACACGCTGCGCCGCGCATAGCCCGGCGTCAGCGCGTTGGCCACGTTGTCCGAGATCACCTGCGCCCGCCGGGAAGTGGCGGTCAGGCCCGAAAGGGCGTTGTTGAGGGCGGCGGACATGCTCATGGCGTGGTCTCGTCAGGTCCGGTTCCAGGGGTCTCCGGGCGGGGCGCCGCCCGGAGGGATCAGCGCGTCAGCGCTTGATGTTGGTGGTTTCCTGCAGCATCTCGTCGACCGTCTGCACCACCTTGGCGTTGGACGAATAGGCGCGCTGGGTCTCGATCAGCGAGGTCAGCTCTCCGGCGATGTCGGTGGTCGACTGCTCCAGCGCGTAGCCGGTGAGGTCGCCGGCGGGGCCGGAGCCGCTGTCCCACAGATAGAACGGACCGCTCTCCGGCGTGATCGAGAAGGTCTGGCCGTTCTGCACCGAGAGGCCGTCGAAATTGGGCACGTCCACGATCGGCACCTGGTAGAGGCGGCGAGTGAACCCGGTGTCGTAGATCGCGCTCAGATAGCCGTCGGAGTCGAACGAGAGGCTGGTCTGAATGCCGGCCCGGTTGCCGTTCTTGCGGATCGAGGACGGCGCGAATTCGGCCGAGAGCTGGGTGAGCGAGGAGCCCGGCCCGATCTCCCCCAAGGTGACGTCGATCGGCCCGCCGTCCACGTCGAGCTGCACGATCCCCGTGGCCGGGACATAGGCGTTGCCGGAGACGGTGGCCACCGACAGCAGTGCGCCGCCGCTGCCGCGCGTCGCATCGAAGACCAGCGTGTACTCGGCGATCGGGTTCGACGCGGGCGCGGTGGCGCTGTCGTCGAAGCTCAGCGTCCAGGTGTTCGAGGCGCCGGAGGCCGGCACCGTGGGCGTGAAGGACGCGGTCAGCGTCTGCGAGGCGCCGAAATTGTCGAAATACTCGATCGGCACGCTGAGCACGTCGCCCGACGCGCCGGCCTGCGAATCCTCGGCCGGCAGGTTGACGCCGAGCTCCATCTCGGTGGTGGGCGAGGCCACGAACTTGCCCGAGTCGATCGAGATCGCCTCCATCCCCGTGATCGAATCGCGCAGCTGGGTGATGACGTTGCCATCGGCGTCCAGCGGCCAGCCCATCAGGGCGAAGCCCGAGGCCGAGACCAGATTGCCGTTCTCGTCGGGCGAGAAGGAGTCGGTCGGCTTGAGCCGCAGCTCCGGGTTGGCGGCCCCCAGCGCCGCGACGGGCGTCACCGGCAGCATCCCGCGCCCGACCACGGCCAGGTCGAGCGCGTTGTCGGTGGTCACGATGGAGCCCTGGGCCGAGATCTCCCGCGACGCCTTGGCGGTCACGCCGCCGGCGGTGTATTTGCCGTTGCCCGACGACACGACCAGCGTGGCGAAATCGGTGTCGGCGCGCTTGTAGCCATAGGTCCCGGCATTCGAGATGTTGTCCGAGATGGTCGCCAGCTTGCTCGAGTTCACATTCAGCCCGGCGACGCTGGCGTTGAGCGCGGAGGTGATGGTCATCGCTAGTCCTTCAGGTTCGGTCCGGCGGCGCCGGCTCCACGTTCTGCGGAACTCCGCGGCGCGGGGCCGTCGGAGCGGTCTCTGATTCCGGGACGGACGAGGGCGCCCCCCCGATCGGGTCCCGCATCCGGCCCGCGAGTCGTCAAGCGCGACGCGGCGGGCCCGGACATGAAAATCGGCTGGGGACTCTTACCCGGCGGTAAATGCGGGGCGGCGGGATAGCGCGCATTCTAGACATGCCGGGTGGGGGAGGGCTTCGAGCGCCGCGGCGTGGGGCCGTGTTCGCCGGCCCATGACGGGAACGAACAGCGCGCCACGCACAAAGCGCGCGTCGTCGGCGAGACGCGCGCCTGTCCGTTATTCGCTTCTTGCGGCGGCGCCCGCGGGCGCAACCCGGAATATCGGCCGATATCGCCGGCCGGATCGATCGTGATGGCGGCGGGGCTTAACCCGTCTTGAAGACAACGGATGCCGCCGCGGTTCAGGCCGAAGCCCGAACCGCGGGCGGTCAATCCCGGCGAGCGCCGCCCGGTCGCTCGCCCGCCCTCGGACGGCCGGCAGGCTTGCGCCCGCGGTTCAGGTAAGGGCGCCGAGATGGGTCTCGATGGCGACGCGCATGTCGGCCACCGAAAACGGCTTGGCCACGAAATGGTCGACGGTGTCGACCGCCGCCTGATCGCGATAGGCGTCGGAGGTGGCCAGGAACACCGGCGTCGCCTTGAACACCGGATGCTCCTTGATCTTCTTGGCCAGTTCGACGCCGGTCAGGCCCGGCATGTTGAGGTCGGAGATGACCACGTCGAATTTCTTGGTCATCATGGCCTCGAGCGCCTGGTCTCCGGCGGCGGCGAGGGTCACGTCGACCACGCCGAGGCGCTTCAGGCACTGTCGCGCCAGGCCTCGCATGGTCTGCTGGTCATCAACGACCAGGACCTTCAGGGATTTGGCTGCGGGCATTTCAGGTCTCCTCAGGTTCCCAAAGCAGCGCGCCGGGACGGCGCGCTGCGGGCGAAATCACAGATTCGGGCGGCGAGCCGGTCGAGATCGTGCTCTTCCTCCACCGCGCCCAGCTCGCGGGCGGCGCGGGGCATTCCGTAGACCACGCAGGTCCGCTCGGATTGACCGAGCGTGGCGGCGCCGGCGCCGCGCATCGCGCGAAGTCCGGCGGCGCCATCGCGGCCCATGCCGGTCAGGATCACCCCGACCGCGCCTGGACCGGCGGCCCGGGCCACCGAGCCGAACAGCACGTCGACCGACGGGCAGTGGCCGGTGACCGGGGCGGAATCTCCTAGACGAGTGACCAGCCGGCGACCGCCGGCCAGCACCTCCAAGTGCCGGTTGCCGGGGGCGATGCGGACCATTCCGGTGGCCAGCGGTTCCGCGTCCCGGGCCTCCGCGACGTCGCGGCCGAGCTTGTCGCACAGCCGCCGGGCGAAGCGGTCGGTGTAGCCCTCCGGCATGTGCTGGGTGATCACCACCGGCGGCAGATCGTGGGGCAGCCCCTCCAGCAGCTCGGCCAGCGCGCCGACCCCTCCGGTGGAGGAGCCGATCGCGATCAGCGCACGCTTCCAGCTGCTGGGACGCATCGGTTCGGGGGCCGCCACCGGCGGCTCCGGCGCGGCCCGGCCGACGGCCGTCGGCGCGACC
>NZ_JBSRTQ010000129.1:0-12584 GCF_055129145.1 Albimonas sp.
GGCGACGACGCGCTGCGCGGCGGCGACGGCCATGACCGGCTGCGCGGCGGCGGCGGCGACGACGTGCTCGCCGGCGATGCGGGCCGCGACCGGCTGACCGGGGGCGCGGGCGCCGACGATTTCAGTTTCGCCGGCCGCTGGGGCGCCGACGTCATCACCGATTTCGACGCGGCGGAGGGCGATGTGATCGACCTCCGCGGCGCCGGCTGCGACTACGCCGACCTGGTGATCCGCCAGACCGGGCAGGGCGCGCGGATCGCGTTCGGGGGCGCGTCGATCACCCTGCAGGGCGTCGACGCGATCGAGATCGACGCGGGCTTCTTCGCCTTCGAGGGCGGCAAGCCCGGCGCCGCGACCACCCTCTCCGGCTCCGATCTCAAGGTGGCGGTCACCGGCGGCCCCGGCCTGATCGGGGTGCGGTCCAACGCCGCCGCCGACCTGGCGGGCGTGCAGGCGCTGCGGGCCGACGCGCGTTTCGCGGGGATCGACGGGTCGGGCTACACGGTCGCGGTGCTCGACACCGGCATCGACCTCGACCACGCGGCCTTCGGGCGGGACGCCGACGGCGACGGCGTCGCGGACCGCATCGTCTACGCCCAGGACTTCTCCTCGGATCGCGACGGGACCCCGGACGACGTGCAGGGCCATGGCAGCCATGTGTCGTCCATCATCGCCTCCGAAACCGCTTCCTATCGGGGCGTCGCGCCGGGCGCCGACATCGCCGCCTTGCAGGTGCTGACCAATTCCGGCAACGGCGCCATCGCGGGGATCGAGCGGGCGCTGCGCTGGGTGATCGACAACGCCGCCGCCTACGACATCGTGGCGGTGAACATGTCGCTCGGCGCCGGCGACAACGTCTCGAACACCCGCACCAACCGGGCGCTCGGCGACGAATTCGCCGCCCTCGACGCGCTGGGCGTGATCGTCGCGGTGGCCGCGGGCAATGACTATCATGCCTATCAGCGGGCGGGCGTGTCCTCCATCGCCGCCGATCCCAACGCCATCGCGGTGGGCGCGGTCTGGTCGGGGAATTTCGGCCGGGCCGATTTCGGCTCGGGCGCCAAGGACTTCTCCACCGCCGCCGACCGGCTGACCTCGTTCTCCCAGCGCAGCGCCGCGATGGGAGAGATCTTCGCCCCCGGCGCGATGATCACCGGGGCGGCGCCGGGGGGCGGCTTCGCCTCCTATGCCGGGACCTCGCAGGCGACGCCGGTGGTGGCGGGCATGGCGGCGCTGGCGCAGCAGATCGCCGACGACGTGCTCGGCCGCCGCCTGACGCAAGGCGAATTCCACGCGCTGCTGCTGTCGAGCGCCGACCTGATCGGCGACGGCGACGACGAGGACGACAACGTCGCCAATCTCGGCGTCGAGCTGCCGCGGGCCAACATGCTGCGGCTGGCCGAGGCGATCCTGGCGCTCGGGCCCGGCGCCCCGACCCCCGAAGCGCCGAACCCCGCCCCGATCCCCGACGACGACGATTTCGGCGACGTCGTGGCCGAGGCCACGCGCATCCGCCCCCGCCGCGACGTGGCGGGGGAGATCGAGACCGGGACCGACCAGGACGTCTTCGCCCTGCGGCTGCGCGCCGGCCAGCAGGCGATCATCGACCTGCGCGGGGCCGATGCCGGGCATGGCACGCTCGCCGACCCGATGCTGACCCTCTACGGCCCAGACGGCGCGGCGATCACCAGCGACGACGACGGCGGCGCCGGGCTCGACGCGCGCATCGATTTCACCGCCTCGCGTGCCGGGACCTATTACATCGCGGCGCAGAGCTATGTGGACGATATCGGCGCCTACACGCTGCGCGCCCAGACCCGCTCGCTGCGCCGTTCGCCCGATGACGACCTGCCGGCGGACGCGGCGACCTCCTCCCAGGTGCGGTTGGACCGGCCCGCCGGCGGGTGGCTGGAGACGACGGGGGATCGCGACTGGCATGCGCTCGACGTGGTGGCGGGCGGGGAATATCTGATCGACCTCGAAGGGTTCGGCCGCCAGGGGCTCGCCGATCCGTTCCTGCGGGTCTACGACGCCGCGCGCCGGCTCCTCGCCGCCAACGACGACGGGGGGCGCGATCTGGACGCGCAGCTGGTGTTCGCCGCCGCCGCCGACGGGACCATCTACCTCGAGGCCGGGGCCTATGCCGACGCCGGCGAAGGCCGCTACCGGTTCGGGGCCACGCTGCTCTCCGCTCCGGGGATGCAGAGCGGCGATGTGTCCGAACGCAGCGACACCGCGGCGCGCCTCGCCCCCGACAAGGCCTGCGACGGCGTGCTCGAACATCCGGGCGACCGAGACTGGATCGCGGTGGAGCTGGTCGGCGGCGCCCTTTACGATTTCGCCATGGTCGGCTCGGGCGAGACGCCGCTCGACGACGCCTATCTGCGCCTCCACGACGCGTCGGGGGCGGAGCTCGCCTCGGATGACGACGGCGGCGACGGGCTCGACGCCCTGATTTCGGGATTCGCGCCGCGGTCCTCGGGAACCTACTATCTCTCGGCCGGCGCCTTCGGCGACTTCTCCGCGGGCGGCTACACCGTCTCGATGCCCGCGCGGCGCGACGACGACGATCTGCCGACCAGCCGCGATACCGAATCGGAGCTTCCGGTCGACGGGTCGGTGCGCGCCCGGCTCGACCATGCGGGCGACCGCGACTGGCATGGCGTCGCGCTGGTCGCCGGGCATGTCTATCGGATCGACCTGCGCGGGGACGGCCCGGACGGGGTGAGCGACACCTTTCTGCGGCTCTACGACGACGACGCCACGCTGGTCGACGAGGATGACGACGGCGGCGGCGACCTCTCGTCCTCGCTGATCCACACCGCGGCGCGCACCGGCCTGCATTTCGTGTCGGCGGGCGCCTACGAAGACCTCTATGCGGGCGACTACAGCGTCGTGCTGCGTGATCTCGGCATCGCCGACGACCATCTCGGCGGCGTCGGCGCCGCCGGCCGCCTCCCCGCCGACGGCGCGGTCGCCGGCGCGCTGGAGATCGCGGGCGACCGCGACTGGTTCCAGGTCTCGCTGGTCGCCGGCGGCGTCTACCAGTTCGACGTGCTGGGGGCGGAGGGGGAGGACGGCACGCTGCGCGATCCGGTGATGAACCTCTACGACGCCGCGGGCCGCTCGATCGTCGAGGATGATGACGGCGGCGACGGGCTCAATGCCCGGATCACCTTCTCCGCCAATGCCGGCGGCACGTATTTCGTAGGCGTCGGCGGCTTCGGCGACGATCGGGCGGGCAGCTACCGCGTGGTTTCGCAGACCCTTTCGGGCGACCTCGACGATTTCGGCGACGACGTCGACACCGGGGGCGTGCTCGATATCGGCGCCGCGGCTTCCGGCGCGCTCGAGATGGCGGGGGACGTGGACTGGTTCGCGGTGGAGCTGGAGGGCGGGGCGACCTACCGCTTCGACCTCAGCGGGGCGACGCTGGACGGGGCGACCCTGCAGCTTCGGGACGACGACGGCGCAGTGCTGACATTCGACGACGACGACGAGGGGGGCGAGGCGGAGGGCGGCGCGGGGATCACCTATGTCGCCCTGCATGACGGCGTCCACTACCTCGCGGTCGGCGGCGATGTGGACGGTCAGGCGGAGACCTACACCCTCGCCGCGACCCAGGCCCGGGCCGCGCCCGACGACGATTTCGGCGACACGCTGGCGGATGCCGGCGAAATCGCCGTCGACGGCGCGGTCTCCGGCACGCTGGACCATGTAGGGGATCGCGACTGGCTGCGGATCATGCTGACGGCGGGCGAACATTACGCGTTCAGGCTGCTCGGTGCGGAGACGGCGGCGGGCACGCTCCGCGACCCGCTGCTGCGGCTCCGCGACGGGGCGGGCGTCCAGCTCCGCTACGACGACGATGGGGGGGAGGGGTTGGACTCGGTGATCCGCTTCACGCCCCGCTCGACGGGCGCGCACTACCTCGACGTGCAGGGCTATATGCCGGAGGAGAACGGGACATGGCGGCTGGAAGCTGAGCTTTGTTGATCCGGGCCAGGATGATGGCGGCAAGGCGCGCGAAGGCGCCGCGATCCAGACGGTGAGAGGTTTCAGGACGGGCGTGGCGCCGCGCCCGAATACCGCGCTTCGCGGCGTGGCCGCGGCGTCCAACGCTTTCCTCCTGTCGCCGCGGTCCGGACATGGACGCCGACCGACGATGGCTCGTGCATATCTCGCGGGCCTTCGAGCTCGGTCGGGCCGCGACTCCCGTCCCGAGGGCTGGCGCGGTCCGGTTTCCAACTGACGACGAGGCCATGATCCGGCGAAGCGGTTGACTTCGCGCCCGCGGCGACGGGGCGGTCGCGCCGTTGATGCCTCTCCGCCCCATGGCGCCGGAGGTCAGTCATCCGCGGCGCGGCCGGGATCGTCCACGGGATCGGGCGAGGCTGCGCCGTAGGCGAGCTGGCGGGCGAGGCCGTCCCGCGCCGCCTCCATGCCGGCCGGGTCGCCGCGGTCGGCCGCGCGCTCGAGCGCATTGAGCAGCGCGCCGATGCGGTGGAAGCCCAGCAGTTGGGCATGGCCCGCGGCGGCATGAGCCTCCCGGCCGAGGCCGATCCAGTCGACCGAGCCGGGGCCGATCATCGGCGGTCTCTCGGCGCCTGCGATAGCATGGAGGGCGGCGTGAAAGGCGGCGACATGGCTGCGCAGCCGGTCGGGCGGCAGCACGCTCAGCAGCTCCGCCCGTCGGTCCGCCGCCATTTCGTCGCGCTGGGCGAGGTCCTGCGTCTGCTCCGGCTCTTGCAAGGTCATCGGATGCGCTCCTTCAGCGGGTCCGGCGCGGCGCCGGGGGGGGGGGCGACGCTCCCGCAGGGGCGCCCTTCGGCGGCCCCTCGTCGCGCAGGATGGCCGCGATCTGCTCGGCTTCGAGCGGTTTCTTGAGGATATGGGCGATGCCCTGGCCGCGGATGTCGGCCTTCACGCCGTCGTCGGCATAGGCGGTCAGGGCCACGATCAGACTGTCGCGCGACCCGCCCGCGCCGTCGCGCAGGGCGCGGGCGACGTCTGCGCCGGTGCCGTCGGGCAGTTGCAGGTCGAGCAGGACCAGATCGTAGCGCCGGGCGAGACCAAGCTGCACCGCCCGGGCCGCTGTGGACGCGTGTTCGGTCTCGAAGCCCGCGCGCGTCAGCTGGGCCAGCGTCACCTCGGCCAGCAGCGGGTCGTCCTCCACCAGCAGCACCGATCGGCCCGGCGCGGCGGCGTCGAGGTCGAAGCCTGCGGGGCGCGCCTGGCCGGTCGGCGGCTCGGCCAGGCGCAGGGGCGTGGCGAACCAGAACACCGAGCCGCCGCCGGGACGTGGCCGCACGCCGATGTCGCCGCCCAGCCCGATCAGGATGCGCTTGCAGATGGCGAGGCCCAGCCCCAGGCCGCGCACGCCGGCCGGTTCCGGCCGGATGCCCTCGGCCAAGCCTCGTCCGGCGGCGCCGCGGAGCTGGCGGAACGGCTCGAAGATCAGGTTTCGCGCGATGGCAGGGACGCCGATGCCGGTATCCTCGACCTCCACCCGCAGGCGCCGGGATTCGCCGGGGCCGCCGCGGCGGCCGTCGAGCGCGGCGCGCAAGGTCACGGTCCCCGATTCGGTGAACTTGATCGCGTTGGCCAGCAGGTTCTCGGTCACCTGCCGCAGGCGCACCCGGTCGCCGGTGACATGGATCCCGACGAGCGACCCGATCTCGGACACGAAGTCCAGCCCGGCGGCATCGGCGCGGGCGGCGGCGGCGAGGGACGCGGCCTCGAACAATTCGTGCAGGTCGAAATCGGCGGCGCGTCCGGCCCCGGCCTCGCCCGAGAGCGTGGCGAATTCGAACACATCCTCCGACATCGAGGCGATGACTTCGGCCGCCTGGCGGGCGTTGTCGACATAGCGGGCGAGCGGGTCGTGGGCGCGGCGGGGCGGCTGGTGCGGGGCGGCCTCGCCGGCGCGGCGGGTGGGCGGCTTCCCGATCAGATCGGCGGCGAGATCCAGCGCGCCGACCAGCGCCGCGATCGGCGTGCGCAGCTCATGCCCGATCACCGCCAGCATTTCCGAGCGTTCGGCCGACAGCGCCTCGGCCCGGTCGCGGGCGGCGACCAGGTCGGTGACGTCGGCGACGGTGACCAGATGCCCGCCCTCGGTCCGGCGGCCGCATTCGATCATCAGGTGGCGGCCGTCGGGCAGCACTTTCAGCCGGCGGTCGCTGGGGGGCAGGTAGGGCGCGATCTCATGCGCGATCCAGGCCGGCTCGCGCCGGAAGGCGTCGGGCGCGAGGCCTGCGGCGACGACGCGGCTGAAATGGTCCTGAGCGGTGTCGCCGATGCGCCAGCCTTCGCCGTGGATGCGGTGATAGGCGGAGAATTCGGCGTTGCACTGGCTCATCCGCCCGTCGGCGTCGAAGAAGGCGATGGCATGGGCGGCGGCCCCCAGCGACTCGTCGGCCCGGGCCCGCGCGCGGCGCATGCGGTCGGCGAGCCGCAGGCTCCAGCGCAGGCCGAGCGCCGAGCCGAGGCCGGTGATCAGCGCGGCGAGCGCGAAGATCAGCCGCTGACGCAGCTGCGTGTCGCGGAACCGGCTCAGGGTGCGGGTCATTTCCGGGCGCTGCTTCAGTTCGTTGGCATAGAGCGCGCGGCCGATGTCGCGGATCGGCGCCACCCAGCGGGCGGCGAAGACGCGCAGCTCCTTCATCGCGATCTCGGCGGTTGGGGCGGGCGGCGGGCCGTCGCCGCCGTCGAGCGCGTTCCCCAGGCGCAGGTCGATCCGTTCGAGCTGGCGGTCCAGTTCGCTCAGCGCGTCATTGTGGTCGACGGCTTCGGCGGTGGCGGCGAGCCGGTCCAGGAAGCTTTGGGTATGCAGCAGATCCAGCCGGCTCCACACGATCTCGTATTGCAGCCGCACGGCCGCGGGCAGCAGGACATCGGCGTCGGTTGGCGGCTCGGTGGACGCCTTGGCGGGCGCGTCGATCGGGGCGGGGGACAGGCCCGGCGGCGATGCGGCGATTTCCGGATCCGGTCCGGTCCGGTCCGCACGCGCCTCCTCCAGCGCTTCGTCGATCTCGACCATCAGGCGCAGCAGCTCGGTCTCGGCCTGCGTCGCAAGCCAGGACACCGCGTTCTCGGCCACGCGCAGGCGGTTCCGCTCCAGCTCCTGCGTCGCGCTGTGATCTGTCAGCGCGGACCACGCCATGATCGCCGAGAACGCCACGCTCAGCGCGGCGACGCCCAGCGGCGACCGGTCGATCAGGCGCTTATTCGGCCAGGAAACGGATCTCATCGATTTGCCAGATCCACATGTGAGTCTTGTCCGCGGCGGCGAGGTCGGGGCGATCGACCGAGGGGAACACCAGCCATACCGGCCCCTTGTCGCGGATCGGGATCGGCTTGCCGTTCATGCGCAGCGCCAGCACGCCGCCGTCGGCGATCACCGCTTCGGTTCGCAGCGAGATCTGGTAGGCGTTCAGCGCGCGCAGCAGGATCGGTCCCGAGCCGACCCCGAGGCTGTGGGCGAGGCTTTCCAGCGACACCCCTTCGAAGGTCACTTCGCCTTCGGTCCAGGGGGTGATCGCCTTCAGCTCGACCTGAGGGAAGTCGGCGAGCTGGTCGAGCGGGATCCGCCGCGCCGCCGTGGGGACGTCTCCGCCCTCCACCACGACGCCGAGGGTCGCGCCGTCGGCGGCCTCGGCCACGCCCGCGGCGGCGAGGCAGGCGGCGATCAGCGCGAGGCGCAGGAGCAGGCTTCGAAACATGGTCGGATCCCTGATGGGGCGCGGGCCGGCGCCCGGGCCGGGGCGCGTGGACGGGGCGCGTGGACGGGGCGCCCAGCCGTGCGTGGGGAGCGCCGCGGCGCGGCGCCTCAACGGGTTCTGGACGACAAAGGTCAAGTCTTCCTTTATCGGGCGCGGCCAACCGGAGCGGAGCGGAGCCGTGGCGACCCGGGCGCGGGTTTCCGACTGTTTCACTGGGTTTTTTGCCGCGCCCCCTTTTCCCTACTGAAACGATCAACTATCAAGAAGGCATTCGCCGCGCCGTCGGGGCGCGTCCGTCAGAGGGAGACGTCCATGATCCGCCGCGCCGCTACGCCCTTCGGGGCCTCCGCCCTGGCCCTGGCCGCCGTGCTGGGCGCGGGCTTCATCGCCTCCCCCGCCGCCGCCGCCCCCGAAAAGACGGACGTGCTGTCCACCTACGCCGACCTCGCGAAAGCCGGATACGGCGACGCGCTGACCGCCGCGCGTCACCTGCAGGATGCGGTCGCGACCCTGATCTCCGCGCCCTCCGCCCAGACGCTGGCCGCCGCGCGCAAGGCCTGGCTCGCCGCCCGCGTGCCCTACCAGCAGACCGAGGCGTTCCGCTTCGGCAACCCGATCGTGGACGCGTGGGAGGGCAAGGTGAACGCCTGGCCGCTCGACGAAGGGCTGATCGACTATGTGGACGGCGGCGGCGCCACCGACGAGAACCCCTATGCCGCGGTCAACGTCATCGCCAACAAGACCTTCGAGCTGTCGGGCGAGACCGTCGACGCCGCGAAGATCACGCCGGAGCTGCTGTCGGAGACGCTGCAGGAGGCCGACGGCATCGAGGCCAACGTCGCCACCGGCTATCATGCCATCGAATTCCTGCTCTGGGGGCAGGACCTGAACGGCACCGAGCCCGGCGCCGGCGACCGGCCCTGGACGGACTACGCCGCGGGCGACGTCTGCACCGGCGGCAATTGCGATCGTCGGGGCGAGTATCTGACCGCGGCGGTGGAGCTGCTGGTCTCCGACCTCGAATACATGACCGGCGAATGGGCCGACGACGGAGAGGCGCGCACGACCCTGCTGGCCGATCCCGACGCCGGGGTCACTGCGATCCTGACCGGCATTGGCAGCCTGTCCTATGGCGAGCAGGCCGGCGAGCGCATGAAGCTCGGCCTCATGCTCAACGACCCGGAGGAGGAGCACGACTGCTTCTCCGACAACACCTATAACAGCCACTACTACGACGGCATGGGCATGCGGAACGTTTATACCGGGCGCTATGTCGGCATCGACGGGCGGATCGTGACGGGGCCGTCGGTCTCCGAGCTGGTGGCCGCGAAGAACGCCGAGGTCGATGCGGCGATGCGCGAGGCGCTCGACCGCTCCATGCAGGCGCTGGGCGATATCAAGACCGCGGCCGAGGCCGGGTTCAGCTACGACATGATGCTCGCCCGCGGGTCGGAGGCGGGCGAGGCCCTGATCGGCGGCGCGGTCGACGCGCTGGTCGCCCAGACCCGCGCGGTGGAGCGGGCGGTGGCGGCGCTGGATCTCGCGCCCATCGCCATCGAGGGTTCGGACAGCCTCGACAACCCGACCGCCGTCTTCCAGTGATCGCCGCGCCTTAGGCGTCGGCTCGGGGGGGCTTCGCGCCCGCCCTTCGCCTCGTCCCGCCCTCCGGTCGCCCGACCGGGGGGCGGCGCCCATCGCCCCGCACGCCGGCCGCATCCGCCGGCGGCGGGGCGCGGCGAGGGTCCGGCAGGCCCTCGCCCCCCGCCAGCCAGCGACACCGGATCTTAACGGGTTTCGGGGCACGCAAGCCAGGCAGGCGGTCCGCCGTCCCGCCGCCTTGCGACGGCGCGCCCTTCACGAACTGAAATGCGTGGGAGTTATGTTATAACATTTCTCTTGTTATGTCATAACATGATTGCTACACCCCGCCCCGACCCCGACCCGTTCACGCCTTGCCCAAGGATCCCGCCCGATGGCTTCCGTTTCCCACGCCGCCCGCGCGGCGTTGCTCTGCACGCTGATCGCCCCCTCCGCCGCCCTCGCCCAGTCCATCGAATGGGGCCTGTCGGTCGAAGCCGACATGGACGCCAATGTCTCGTCGACCGATCCAGCGGCGGAATTCGTCGACGTCTATCCGACCATAGAGGGCGGCGTGATCGTCACCGCGACCGACTGGCTGTCTCTGACCGGGCATGCTGTGCTGGAGCCGGTGACGGACGCGACCGAAGACCGGGCGTTCGAGGATCTGGGCCTCTATGTCGACGAGCTCTTCGCCACGTTCCATGGCGACGGGATCGCGGTGTCGGCGGGCAAGCTCGGCGCGCCCTTCGGCATCGCCTGGGACGCGGCGCCGGGGATCTATGGCGCCGATTTCGCCGAGGATTACGAGATTTCGGAGCAGATCGGCGCGGTTGTCTCCGTGCCGCTCGCGACGCTGCCGGGCGCGCCGGTGCTGTCGCTGTCGGCCTTCATGGCCGACCGCAGCTTCCTGTCGGATTCGCTGGGCGAAAGCCGCGGCCCGCTGCGCCTGCGCGACGGCGGCGCCGGCAACACCGAAGCGCCCGAGAACTTCGCCGTGGCGCTCGACGGGGCGGTGGGCGACGACTGGGCGTGGAATGTCGGCTTCCGCCGGCTGGCCGCGGGCGAGAACGACCCGGAGGATGAATTCGGCGTCGTCGCGGGCGTGGTGCACGAGATGGACCTCGCCAACGACACCGGCCTGTCGCTGATCGCCGAGGGCGCCTGGTTCGCCAACGCCGGCGGCGGGACCGCCGACGCGGCCTATCTGACCGCCGGCGCCGCGGTGGCGCGCGGCCCGTGGGAGGTATCGGCCGTCTACGCCCTGCGCGACTATGACGGGGCCGACACCGACCATCTGGGCACCGTGACCCTGGGCTATGCGATCACCGAGAGCGTCGCCGCCGGCGTCGCCTATCGCCTCGGCCGCGAAGGCGGCGAGACCACGCACACCATCGGCCTCGCGCTGGTGGCGGAGTTCGGCGGGTCGCTCTGACCCTGCCCTGAACCCGGCCCGATCCGGCGGGCGGGCGCCCCTTCGACGCCCGCCCGTGACAACCCGCCCGGTTGGCTTGCGGTCCATGGTCGATCAAAACCATCGGGAATTATCGGTGGACCAACCATGCTGCGCTCCGGACATCGCAAGTCTTTCCGCCCCGTCGCCCTCGCCGCCGGCGCGCTGGGACTGGCGCTGATGGCGGTCTGCCCGCCGGCGACCGACGCCGGCGCGCCCGCCGCGCTTCAGGACCCCGGCCTGCCGGCGCTGCCGCGCACCAAGCCCGAAGCGCTGCGCATCCGCGGCGTGGTCGCGGACCCCGTGGATTTCTCCGCCCCCGAACAGTTCGAGGCGATGCCGGGCGGCGCGGCCACCTCGCGCAAGGCCGCCGACCAGAACGCCTTCTCGCAGTCCTCGGCCAACATGCCGTTCGAGCGGGAGATGGACTTCAAGCTCGGCAACGGCCTCTTCCGCAAGCTGTGGGTGTCGGCGCCGTCCTCCACCCAGGCCTCCGATGGGCTCGGGCCGCTTTACAACGCGCGGTCCTGCCAGCGCTGCCACCTCAAGGACGGCCGCGGCCATCCGCCGGCGGGGGAGGGGGAGGAACGCTCCGTCTCCGCCTTCCTGCGCATTTCGGTCCCTGCGGACCGCAACGATCTGCCCGAAGCGCTCAAGGCCATCGAGGGCTATATCGCCACCGCCCCCGACCCGGTCTATGGCGGCCAGCTGCAGGACTTCGGCACGCCGGGCATGACCGCCGAATACCGGCTGGGCGTGGACTGGACCGAGATCCCGGTGCAGCTTTCGGACGGCGAGACCGCCTCCCTGCGCCGCCCCGAATGGCGGGCCGAGGCGCTGGGCTACGGGCCGCTCGCCCCCGGCGCCATGCTCTCCCCCCGCGTCGCCCCGCAGATGATCGGCCTCGGCCTGCTCGAAGCGATCCCCAGCGCCGAGATCCTCGCCCATGTCGACGAGGATGACCGCGACGGCGACGGCATCTCGGGCCGCGCCAACATCGTGTGGTCCGACCGCGCGCAACGCCCGCTGCTGGGCCGCTTCGGCCTGAAGGCCGGGATGCCGACGATCGAGGAGCAGTCGGCGGCGGCTTTCTCCGGCGATATCGGCATCTCCACCCCGCTGCACCCGGCGGGCTCGGGCGACTGCATGCCGGCGCAAAGCGCCTGCGTGCTGGCGCTCGACGGCGGCGACGAGGCCCATGGCGGGCTGGAGGCGGACGCGGAGGCGATGCGCCTCGTCACCTTCTACGCCCGCAACCTCGCGGTGCCGGCCCGGCGCGACTGGGACGACGCGGAGGTGCTGCGCGGCAAGCAGGTGTTCCACGACGCCGGCTGCGCCGCCTGCCACACCCCCAAATTCGTCACCGCCCGCCTGACCGACCGGCCCGAGCAGAGCTTTCAGCTGATCTGGCCCTATTCCGACCTGCTGCTGCATGACATGGGCGAGGGGCTCGCCGACCATCGTCCCGAAGCGCGGGCCACCGGCACGGAATGGCGCACCGCGCCGCTCTGGGGCGTGGGGCTGACCGAGGCGGTCTCGGGCCACACCTATTTCCTGCATGACGGCCGGGCGCGCTCGCTCCTCGAAGCCGTGCTATGGCATGGCGGCGAGGCGGAAGCCGCCCGGGACCGGGTGGTGGAGATGCCCTCCGACGACCGCGCCGCCCTGATCCGCTTCCTGGAGTCGCTCTGATGCGAAACGCCCCCGCCGCCCCCTCGCTCCTCCCGAGCCGCCGGGGGGCGCCGGGGGCGCTCGTCGCGCCGTCGCCGGTCCTGAGCCGCCGGGGGGCGATGGCCGCGCTCGCCGGCGGGGCCGCGACGCTGGCGCTG
>NZ_JBSRTQ010000130.1:0-12360 GCF_055129145.1 Albimonas sp.
CGCGCCGCCGCCGCCGCCCGCCTGCGCGCCGCCGGCGCGCCGGTGCGCCGCGACGAATACTGGCGCTGGACGGACCCGGCGGCGCTGACCGCGCCGGCGCCGACTGCGGCGTCGCTCCCCGCGGCGTCGGACCCGGTCTTCGCTGGCGTCGATGCGCTGGAAGTCGTGATCGAGGATGGCCGCATTGTCTCGGCCCCCGGCGCGCTGGACGGGGTGGAGATCGCGACGCTGGCCGATGCCATGTCCAAGGACATTCATTGGGCCAAGGAGTTGTATGGTGTTCTTGAGGCGAAGGGGCAGGCCCCGGTGGTCCGCCCGCTGGCCGCGCTGAACTCAGCCGTGGCGACGCAGGGCCTCGCCATCCGCGTCACCGGCAAGGCCCCGCGCCCGATCCTGATCCGTGGAACCCGCAAGACCGACGACGCCGATGCGGTGATCCATCACGTCATCCGCCTGGAAGCCGGGGCGGAACTGACGGTGCTCGAAGAAGGCGCTCCCGGCGCCCGGGTCAACGCGCTGATCGAGGCCGACGTCGCCGACGAGGCGCGCCTGCACCTGATCCGCGCCAACGGCCCCGAGGCCGAGCGTCGCGGGACCTGGCAGCTCTTCGCCCGGCTCGGCGCAAGGAGTGCGCTGAAGGCCTTCGCGGTGGCCGCGGGTGGCCGGCTGACCCGCACCGAACAGGTCGTGGAACTCACCGGCGACGACGCCACGGTGCATCTGGCGGGGGCCTGCCTGGGCGACGGGGCGGATTTCACCCATGACGACACCGTCTTCGTCACCCATGACGCGGAGCGCTGCGAATCCCGCCAGGTGTTCAAGAAGGTGCTGCGCGGGACCGCCCGCGGCATCTTCCAGGGCAAGATCCTGGTGAAGGCCGGCGCGCAGAAGACCGACGGCTACCAGATCTCGCAGGGCCTGCTGCTGGACGAGGCCGCCGAGTTCCTCGCCAAGCCGGAGCTGGAGATCTACGCCGACGACGTGATCTGCTCGCATGGCTCGACCTGCGGCGCGGCCGACGAGGTCGCGCTTTACTACCTGCGCGCCCGCGGCATTCCCAAGCGCGAGGCGGAGGCGCTGCTGGTGCTGTCCTTCCTCGGCGAGGCGATCGGAGAGGTCGAGAACGAGGACCTGGCCGAGATCCTGCGCGAGCAGGTGGCGCGCTGGGTGCAGGCCGGCGCGTGACCGGCCCCGCGTCCCCGGAGCACGCGGCCCCTGCCGGCCCGGCGCCGCGCGGCCTGATCGCGCGGATCGCGGAGGCGTGGCGGGCGGGCCCGCGAGTCTCAACCGCGCGCGAACTGGCCTCGGGCGCGCCCGAAAGCCGGATCCTGGCCTATGGGCTCGGGGCGTGCATGGTGCAGGGCCTTGTCGAAGCCGCGGGCACGCCGGAGAAGTTCCGGGGCGAGGACGGGGCGGGCCAGGTGGCCGGCGCCATCGTCGCCGCGGTGTTCTTCGCGCCGCTGTTTCTCTACGGCATCGCCGCGCTGCTGCGCCTCGCGCTGCGGGCCATGGGCGGGACCGCGGACTGGAAGGACACGCGGCACGCGGTGTTCTGGGCCTCCTTCTCTGCGACCCCGGCCTATCTGCTGGCCGCGGTGGTCGAGGCTTGGCGGAGCGCCGCGGGCCTCGACGTCATTCCCGAGGGGACGCCCGGCCTTCTCGCCGGCGCGGTCGCGCTGTGGTTCTGGTGCGCGGCCCTGGCCGAGGCGCACAGCTTCCGCCGAGCCTGGCCGGGCTTCGCCTTCGGCGTGGCGCTGGTGGCGGCGCTGATCCTCGGGGGCGGGGCATGACCGACCGCGCCGCGCTCGCGTCCGAAAACCTGTTCACATACGCTTCATATTTGGCTATGATACTCCCGATTTCGATGGGAGTGCGTGAGCATGGCGTATGCGGCCGGGTCGAGGCTGGACGAAGACGACGATCTGCCGTCCTCGTTGGGCGAGCGGGTTCTGGAGGCTTGGCGGGACATGTCCGCCTCGACTCTCCGGCTGATCGCCGAGCGGCCGAGCGAGGGGAGGCTGCTGTTCTATGTGGTGGTCTCGGACATGGTGTTCTTCCTGTCCTGGACCATGAAGACCGTGCTCGCTCCCACCGCCGCCGCCCAGGGGCGGATGCCGCTGGAGATGGCGGGCTACATGGTGGTCGCCTTCCTGATGCGGACCGCGGTGCTCTATGTGTTCGCGGCGGGGACCTACGCGGTCTGCGCGGCTTCCGGCGGCGCGGGCAGCTGGCGCGACACGAGGATCGCGGTGTTCTGGGGCACGCTGGTCTCGGCGCCGTTCGGCTTTCTCGCGGCGACGCTGACGGTCGGGCTGAGCTTCGGCGAGCGCGCCTTTCCCGCCCTGGGCGCGCCGGTGCTGGCGCTGCCGACCTACTATGTGGGGCTGGTACCGTTCCTGTGGTTCGTCGCGGCGGGGCTTGCGGCGGCGCATGGCTGGAGCCGAATTTCCTTCCCGTTCCTGGCGCTGAGCGCGGGGACGGTGGCGTTGAGCCTGCTGGCCGTCTATCTGTCCGCGTGACGGCGTCCCGGCGCGCGCACGGGGCGCGCGTCGCGCGGGGCCGGTCCGACGTCGGAGAGCGCCCCGTATGATCCGCGCCGTCTTGCAGAACCTGGCCGAGGCCTATACCGCGCCGCGCCGATCGGCCCGGCGGATTCTGTCCGCCGACCCCTCGATGCCCGATTGCGCGTTGATGGTGCTGCTGTCCTTTCTGGTGCAGTCCTGCTTCGGCGTGGCGGCGGGGCTGGTCGCGGGCGACGGCGCCGGCTTCGCCGCGCTCGGCGCGCGGCTGTCGGAACTGGCCTTGCAGTTCGTGCTGTTCGCGGCGCTGACCGCGGGCGCCTTCGCGATCGGCAAGCGCTTCGGCGGCAAGGCCACGCCGCAGCAGATGGCGCAGGTGATCGCCTGGCATTACCTCGCCACCGCCTTCCTCGCCCCCGCCAACCTGATCGGGGCGTCGGCGATGGGCGACATGACCACCGGCGAGGGGCCGGGCGGCCTGTTCCTGCTGATCCCGCTGTCGCTGGGCGTGTCGATCTGGATCTTCGCGGCCTTCGTGGCCGAGGCGCATGGCTTCAAGCGTCTCGGCGGCGTGGTCGCGGCTTCGGTCGCGGGGTTCCTCGCGCTCGGCATGCTGACCATGATCCTGGTGTCGGCCTTCGCGCTGGGGCCGCAGCCGCCGGCCTGACCTGTCGGCCCGCGCGGCCGACCCGGGGGCGCGCCCCCGAAATCGCTCCTTGGGAGAGACCCGATGTACGATGTGATGAAGGTCCGTGAGGATTTCCCGATCCTCTCGCGCGAGGTGAACGGCAAGCCGCTGGTCTATCTGGACAACGGCGCCTCGGCCCAGAAGCCGCAGGCGGTGATCGACGCGGTGACCCGGGCCTATTCCCACGAATACGCCAATGTGCACCGGGGGCTGCATTTCCTCTCCAACCTCGCCACCGACCACTATGAGGCGGTGCGGGGCAAGCTCGCGGGCTTCCTGGGCGCGGAGCGGGAGGAGGAGATCCTGTTCACCACCGGCTCCACCCAGGCGTTCAACCTGGTGAGCTATGCGTGGGCCGCGCCCAGGCTGCAGGCGGGCGACGAGATCGTGCTTTCGATCATGGAGCATCACGCCAACATCGTGCCCTGGCATTTCCTGCGCGAGCGGCAGGGCGTGGTGCTGAAATGGGTGGATACCGCGCCGGACGGGTCGCTGGACCCGCAGGCGGTGATCGACGCCATCGGGCCGAAGACGAAACTGGTGGCGATCACCCACATGTCGAATGTGCTGGGCACGGTGGTCGACGTGAAGACCATCTGCGCGGCGGCGCGCGAACGCGGCGTCGCGACGATGATCGACGGGTCGCAGTCGGCGGTGCACATGAAGGTCGACGTGGCCGATATCGGCTGCGATTTCTACGCGGTGACCGGGCACAAGCTTTACGGGCCGTCGGCTTCGGGCGCGCTCTATGTCCGGGCCGAGCGCTACGCCGAGATGCGGCCCTTCATGGGCGGCGGCGACATGATCCGCGAAGTCGGACGCGACGTGATCACTTACAACGACGCCCCCCACAAGTTCGAGGCCGGGACGCCCGGCATCGTGCAGATGATCGGGCTGGGGGCGGCCATCGACTACATGCAGGGCCTCGGCATGGACGCCATCGAAGCCCATGAGCATGATCTGCGCGACTATGCGCAGGCGCGGCTCACCGGGCTCAACTGGCTGAACATCCAGGGCAATGCGCCGGGCAAGGGCGCGATCTTCTCCTTCACGCTGGAGGGGGCCGGGCATCCGCACGACATCTCCACCGTGGTCGACCGCAAGGGGGTGGCGGTGCGCGCCGGCCACCACTGCGCCCAGCCGTTGATGGAGCATCTGGGGGTCTCGGCCACCTGCCGCGCGTCCTTCGGGCTCTACAACACCCGCGCCGAGGTCGACGTGCTGGTCGACGCCTTGGAAACCTGTCACAAGTTATTCGGTTGACGAGGCGGAAATCCCAGCAGTCGGAGGAGACCATGGGCAGGCAGGATGATCGGGGTCGAGGGGACGAGCCGCTGGTCGATGCGCTCGGCTATTCGGCCGGCGACGCGGCGGGGCAGGGGCTTCGCAACATGCTGGCGGTGCTGACGCTGCCCTGGGCGCTGGCCTGGATGCTGCAATCGGAGCTGATCGCCGAGACGATGCGCGCCTTCGGCGAATAGACGCCCGGGTCGCGCCCGGATTCGAAAAAGGCCGGATCGCCCGCAGGCGGTCCGGCCTTTTTCGTTTCCGGCGCCCGGGGGCGCGAGCCGGCTCAGCCTTCGCGGCGGGCGTCGGCGAGCTGGTCGTGCAGATGTTCCAGCACCCGGCGGAAGGTGACCACGTCGGCCTCCGACAGCCCCTCCAGTGCAGAGTTGATCGAATGGCGGGCCATGGGCATGATCGTGGCGATCGCGGCCTGAGCCGCGGGCGTCGGCATGATCCGCTTGGCGCGCTTGTCGTCGGGATGGGGCTGACGCTCCACCAAGCCGCGCTTCTCCAGCCGGTCGACATAGCCGCAAAGGGTCATCGGCTCGACCCCCATGCGCTCGGCGATCTCGGTCTGGCGGGCGCCGGCGGCGGCGACGGCGTGGACCAGGGCGCGGGCCTCGCCGGTGGTCAGTTCCAGCCCCGCCTGCGCCACCCGCTTGCCGAAGTCGGAGCGGAGCAGCCGCGCGGTGTCGGCCATCAGAAAACCAAGCGAACGGGTGTTCACGCTGATGTCGTCGGCGGTCGGCGCAGTGTAGGCGGGCCCGCCCCCCCCGCCGGCGGCCGACTGCGTCATCGCGCTGTTCGGTCGGTTCATCTGAGCGCCCTCCGCTGATCTGAGATCATGCTTGTGTTGCGAAGACAGTAAGGGACTCTGATTGATAAGGAAAGCCGGTGTTGTTCCGCCACGCGACGCGGGTGTGCCGAGGGCGGCGGCGTCGCCGGTCGCGCGCCGGGACCGGCCGGACTGCGGGCTGGCCCCGCCCTTCCCGCGATTGACAGGTCCGGCGTCAGCGGACACGGATAGGGCGTGCCGTTCCGGGAGGGCGGTTGCGCCGCATGCTCCAGGGCGTCGCGCGCACGCCCAGGGGGGCGGCTCGAACCGACAGGGAGACGACCATGAGACGAACCCTTCTCGCCTCCGCCGCCATGGCGATGGGCCTCGCGGCCACCGCCGCCCAGGCCGACGAGATCAAGATCGGCGTGCTGCTGGGCTATACCGGCCCCATCGAGTCGCTGACCCCCGGCATGGCCGACAGCGCCGAGCTGGCGATGGCCGAGGTCAACAAGGCCGGCGGCGTGCTCGGCGGCTCGACCCTCACCGGCGTGAGGGCGGATTCGACCTGCATCGACGCCGCCGCCGCCTCCGCCGCGGCCGAGCGGCTGGTGACCTCCGAAGGCGTGGCCGCGATCATGGGCGCCGACTGTTCGGGCGTCACCATCGCCGTGCTCAACAACGTGGCGATCCCCAACGGGCTGGTGATGATCTCGCCGTCCGCGACCTCGCCGGCGCTGACCTCGATCGAGGATCAGGGCCTGTTCTTCCGCACCGCCCCTTCCGACGCGCGGCAGGGCGAAGTGCTCGCCTCCATCATGATGGACAAGGGCGTGAAGGAGATCGCGGTCACCTACACCAATTCGGATTACGGCAAGGGCCTGTCCGACGCCTTCCAGGCGGCGTTCGAGGCGAAGGGCGGCAAGGTCCTGATCTCCGCCGCGCATGAGGACGGCAAGGCGGATTACTCGGCCGAAGTGGGCGCGCTGTCGGCTTCGGGCGCTGAGTGGCTGGCGGTGCTGGGCTATGCCGACCAGGGCGGCGTCGGCATCATCCGCGCCGCGGTCGACACCGGCGCGTTCGAGAGCTTCGTGCTCGGCGACGGCATGTTCGCGGAAAGCCTGATCGACGCCATCGGCTCCGGGCTCGACGGCAGCGTCGGGTCGGTGCCGTGGTCCGAGGGCGAGGGCGCGGACGCCTTCGTGAAGCTCGCCGAGGACGCGGGCGTCGATCCCGACGGGTCGTTCCGGCGCGAGAGCTACGACGCCGCCGCGCTGATCGCGCTGTCGATCCAGGCCGCGGGCTCCGCCGATCCGGCCGAGTTCAAGGCCAGGATGCTGGATGTGGCCAATGCTCCCGGCGAGAAGATCCTGCCCGGCGAGCTCGCCAAGGCGCTCAAGATCCTCGCCGACGGCGGCGATGTCGACTATGTGGGCGCGACCAATGTGGAGCTGATCGGGCCGGGCGAAGCCGCCGGCACCTATCGCGAATACGAGGTCAAGGGCGGCAAGTACGAGACCGTCTCGTTCCGCTGACCAGACCCCGCACGGCCCGGCGTTTTCGCGCCGGGCCGTTTTCCGTTCTTCCCTGAGCGCAGGAGCCCGTCCCGTTTGATCCGCGTGGAGCATCTGACCAAGACCTTCGGCGGCGTGACCGCGGTCGACGACGCGAGCCTGCACCTTCGAAAAGGCGCGATCACCGGGCTGATCGGGCCCAACGGCGCGGGCAAGACCACGCTCTTCAACTGCATCGCCGGCGCGTTCGCCCCCGATGCGGGCCGGGTGACGCTGGAGGGGGAGGACATCACCGGCCTGCCCCCCCATGTCCTCTTCGGTCGGGGCGTGCTGCGCACATTTCAGATCGCCCATGAATTCGGCTCGCTCACCGTGCGAGAGAACCTGATGGCGGTGCCGCCGTCGCAGTCGGGCGAGCGTATCTGGAACGCCTGGATCCGCCCCGCCCGCATCCGGGAGGAAGAGCGCGCCGTGCGCGCCCGCGCCGATGACGTCATCGAGTTCCTCGAGATCGGTCATGTGGCCGATGAGCTGGCGGGCAACCTTTCCGGCGGCCAGAAGAAGCTGCTCGAGCTCGGCCGCACCATGATGACCGAGGCGCGGATGGTGTTTCTCGATGAGGTCGGGGCGGGGGTGAACCGCACGTTGCTCAACACCGTCGGCGACGCGATCCTGCGGCTGAACCGGGAACGCGGCTACACCTTCTGCATGATCGAGCATGACATGGATTTCATCGGTCGGCTCTGCGATCCGGTGATCGTGATGGCGGAGGGGCGGGTGCTGGTCGAGGGCACGGCCGAGGCGGTGAAGGCCGACGAGCGGGTGATCGAGGCCTATCTGGGCCGCGGCCTGAGGACCCGGGCGCCGCGGGGCCCGCGGGCATGAGCGAGCCCCTGCTTTCGGGCCGCGGCATGATCGGCGGCTACGGCGGCGCCGACATCCTGCATGGCGTGACCATCGAGGCCCATGCCGGCGACATCGTGGTGATCGTGGGCCCCAACGGCGCGGGCAAATCCACCGCGATGAAGGCGCTCTTCGGCATGATGCCGCTGCGCGAGGGGACGGTCCGGCTGCGCGGCGCCGACATCACCGGCCTGTCGCCGCAGGACCGGGTCAAAGCCGGCATGGGCTTCGTGCCCCAGACCGGCAACGTCTTCGCCTCCATGTCGGTGCAGGAGAATCTGGAGATGGGCGCTTTCCTGCGCGAGGACGACCCGACCGAGACGATGGAGATGGTGTTTTCCCTCTTCCCCATCCTTGCCGAAAAGCGTCGCCAGGCCGCCGGAGAGCTTTCGGGCGGCCAGCGTCAGCAAGTGGCGGTGGGACGGGCGCTGATGACCCGGCCTGAGGTGCTGATGCTCGACGAGCCCACCGCCGGCGTCTCGCCGATCGTGATGGACGAGCTTTTCGACAAGATCCTCGACATCGCCGCCACCGGCCCCGCGATCCTGATGGTCGAGCAGAACGCCCGCCAGGCGCTCAACATCGCCGACCGCGGCTATGTGCTGGCCCAGGGCGAGAACCGGTTCGAGGGCACGGGCGCCGACCTGATGGCCGACCCCGACGTCCGCCGTTCTTTTCTCGGGGGCTGAAAATGCCGAAACGGCTGGATAGCGCCCCGGCGCCGCTACTAGATGCAGGACTGATCGGAGCACGGCTCAAACTTGCACGACAAGCTCTCGGTATGAAGGCTTCGGAGGTCGCTGACAGTCTCGAAATCGAGCGGACTTATTGGTCGCGTTTCGAGAAGGGCAAGCGCATTCCAACGCTCGAATTCTCAATTTTGTTGTGTTGTAAATTCCCAGTGACACTGGACTTCATTTATCTTGGGCGGATCGGCTCGCTGCCGGAGGATTTTGCGAAGAAGGTTCGACTCTTGATCAACTCGGGGGGAGCATGACCGACATTCTCAACGCCGTCGTGCTCTACCTGAATTTCGTCGGCATCCCGGCGCTGGCCTATGGCTCGCAGCTGGCGCTCGGCGCGCTCGGGGTCACGCTGATCTTCGGGGTGCTGCGCTTCGCCTTCTTCGCCCATGGCGACCTGATGGCCTTCGGGACCATGGTCACCATCCTCGCCACCTGGGGCCTGCAGGCGATGGGGGTGAGTTTCGGCGTGCTGCCGACCGCCCTGCTGGCGCTGCCCATCGGGGCCGCGGCGGCGGTGGGCGCGGCGCTGGCGGCCGACAAGGCGGTGTTCGCCTTCTACCGAAAGCAGCGGGCGAAGCCGGTGGTGTTCTTCATCGCCTCGGTCGGGGTGATGTTCGTGCTCAACGGGATCGTGCGCATCGTGATCGGGCCGGACGACCAGCGCTTCGACGACGGCGCGCGGTTCCTGGTCTCGGTCCGCGAATTCCGCGACTGGTCCGGCCTGTCGGAGGGGCTGGCGATCCGCTCCACCCAGGCGCTGACGCTGGTGGCGGCGATCATCGCCATGGTGCTGCTGTTCCGGTTTCTGGAGCGGACGCGGATGGGCAAGGCGATGCGGGCCTATTCGGACAACGAGGATCTGGCCCTCCTCTCCGGCGTCGATCCGGCCAAGGTCGTGCGCTGGACCTGGGTGATCGCGGCGGTGCTGGCGACGCTGGCGGGCGTGCTCTACGGGCTCGACAAGTCGTTCAAGCCCTACACGTATTTTCAGCTGCTGCTGCCGATCTTCGCGGCCGCCATCCTCGGCGGCATCGGCTCGCCCAAGGGGGCGGTGGCGGGAGCCTACATCGTGGCGTTTTCGGAGGTCATGGTCACCTACGCCTACCGGAAGTTCGTGATGTATCTGGGGCCGGAGGGGTGGGCCCCGGACGGGCTGCTGCAATTGCTCTCCACCGAATACAAGTTCTCGGTGTCGTTCCTGATCCTGGTGGCGGTGCTGGTGACGCGGCCGACGGGCCTCTTCAAGGGGAAGGTGCTGTGAGCGGGACGAGAAACGCGCCCGTCCCCGCCTGGCGGGGGCCGCTGCTCTATGCGTTGATGGCGGCGCTGCTGGTCGGGACCGGGGCGATCCAGGGCTGGAATGTGGCGCTGTCGATCCTGTGCCTCGGTCTGATCTCGGCGATCATGGCGCTGGGGGTGAACATCGCCTGGGGCTATGCGGGCATCTTCAATGTCGGCGTGATGGGGTTCGCGGCGCTCGGGGGGCTTGCTGCCGTGCTGGTCGGCCAGCCGCCGGTGGCGGAGGCTTGGAATGCGGGCGGGGCCGGATTGGGGCTGAGCCTGCTGGCGGTCGTGGTCACGGTGGTCGTCATTCTCGTGGTGCGCGCCCGGATGGCGCCGGGCGCCGCGCGGGCCTGGGTGACGGCGGCGCTGATCGGGGCGGGCTACGCCGCGGCGCGGGCCGCCTTCGACCCGGCGACGGATGCGATCGAGGCGGCGAACCCGGCGGTGGACGGCTATCTCGGCGGGCTCGGCTTGCCCATCGTGCTGGCCTGGCCCGCGGGGGGCGTGCTGGCGGCGCTGGGGGCCTGGGGGATCGGCAAGGTCGCGCTCGGCCTGCGCTCGGACTACCTCGCCATCGCGACGCTGGGGATATCGGAGATCGTCATCGCGGTCCTGAAGAACGAGGACTGGCTGGCGCGCGGCGTCAAGAACGTCACCGGCCTGCCGCGGCCGACGCCCTACGAGATCGACCTGCAGGCCTCCGCCGACTTCGTGGCGCGCGCCGCGGCGCTGGGGCTGGATCCGGGCGAGGCGTCGGGCATGGCGGTGAAGGCGCTTTATGCGCTGATGTTCGCCGCGGTGCTGGTGGGGCTGATCTGGCTGTCGGAACGGGCGCTGAACTCGCCCTGGGGCCGGATGATGCGCGCGATCCGCGACAACGAGGTCGCCGCCGCCGCCATGGGCAAGGACGTCACCCGCCGGCATCTGGAGACGTTCATTCTCGGCTCCGCCCTGGTCGGCGTCGCGGGGGCGATGATGGTGACCTTCGACGGGCAGTTCACGCCGGCGAGCTACAATCCGCTGCGCTTCACGTTTCTGATCTGGGTGATGGTGATCGTGGGCGGCTCGGGGTCGAACTGGGGATCGGTGCTGGGCGGCTTCCTGATCTGGTTCGCCTGGGTCGAGGCCGAGCCGCTGGGCCTGTGGCTGAGCGGCGGCATCGTGTCGGTGCTGCCCGAGGGGTCGGCGGTCGCGACCCATGTGCAGGATGGCGCGCCCCATATGCGGATGATCTTCATGGGCGTGATCTTGCTGGCGGCGCTGCGGTTCGCGCCAAGGGGCCTGATCCCGGAGCGGACGGGGCGCTAGGCGCTATTCTCCGGCCTTTTCGCCGGCCTTCAGCTCCGGCACCCCCAGCGCGTCGGCGAGCCGCCTTGTGGCCGAGCCCGGGCGCTTGGCCTGCGGCTGGTCGGGGCCGGGGGCCCAGCCGGTGAGAGTGACGATTTCGAACGTGGCGCGGATGCGGCCTTCGGGGTTGGGGCCGGGGGCGGGGTGGTTGGCCGCGTAGATCTCGCAGGCGCGCGCCAGCGTGGCGCGGCGCAGGGGCGTGCGGCGGCGGTCGTGCTGGGCGTTGGCCTCGCCCATCGCGCGCAGGTCGCGCATCAGGGCGAGCGGGTCCGCATAGGTGACGTCGAGCCGGTCCGAATCGACCACCGGCAGCGCCAGCCCGGCCCGCTGGGCGAGCCCGCCGAGCGCCCGGATCTCGCCCATCGGCGAGACGCGGGGGGAGAGACCGCCCTCCACCTCCGCCTCGGCCTCCGCGAAGGCGGCGCGCAGTTCGACCAACGTTTCGCCGCCGAACCCGCAGGCGATCAGCAGCCCGTCGGGGCGCAGCGCGCGCCGCAGCTGGATCAGCGCGCCGACGGGATCGTCCACCCAATGCAGGGTCAGGCCGAGGATGGCGAGGTCGTAGGTCTCGGGCGCGGCGGTCAGGATCTCGTCCGCGGGCGGGGCGATCTCCGTCAAGGTTCCGATTTTCGGATGGGCGGCGAGGGTTTCGGCCCAGTCGGGCGCGCCGGGCCAGGCGAGGAGGGCGTCGGGAAAGTCGCGGGCGACAGAATCGAGCCGCTCGGCCACCGCGTCGGCGGCGGCTGCGTGCAGGAAGCGCGCGTCGGGCCGGGGCAGGGCGCGCCGCGCGCGGCGCGAGAGCCAGAGCGCGCGGTCGAAGAGGCGCGGAGGGGCGTCGGACATCAAGGACCTCGGCTGGCGACGGGGGGCTGGCTGCGGGGGGCTGGCTGCGGGGGCTGGCTGTGCGAGCGGCGCATCGAGACGCTGGCGCGGCGGCGCGGGCTCTATATAGTCGGGGGCGGGACACAGGGGAAGGAGGCCGGCTTGACCGCGACCCGAAGCTCTGCGCCCGATCCCGTCCCGATCTTCTCCCTCCCCAACCTCGCGCCGCCCGACGCGACCGAAGCGCCGCGTCAGGCGTCCGAGGGCGGGGACGTGGCGCCCGCGGCGCGGGGCGAGGGCGCGCTTGTGGCGACGGGCGCGGGCGGGGAGGGCGGCTCCCGTCTTCCCGACGCTCCGCAGGCGCGCGCGGGCGGGCCGCCCGAGACGGCGGCGACCCGCGAAACGCCTCCGCGCGCCGCGGGCGGGACGGCGCCGCAGGCGCGCCCTTCGCGCGGCGCTTCCGACGCGGCCGACC
>NZ_JBSRTQ010000131.1:0-12256 GCF_055129145.1 Albimonas sp.
GTGGTGGTCTTGCCGGCGCCGTTGCGGCCCAGCAGCATGGTGACGCCGCCCTCGGGAACGTCGAGATCGACGCCGTGGAGAATGTGGTAGCGGCCGATATGGGTGTGCACGCCTTCGAGGCGGAGGAGGGGGTCAGGCATCTTCGTCCTCGGTCAGATCGCGGCCGAGATAGGCCTCCTGCACCACGTCGGAGCGCATGACGGCGGCGGGTTCGCCATCCGCCGCAAGCTGACCATTGTGCAGCACGATGATGCGGTCGGCGAGCTGGGCGATGACGTCCATCTTGTGCTCGACGAGGAGGATCGCGCGGCCGGCGTCGGCTTTCAGCTCCGCGATCAGGTCGAGGACCACGGGGGCCTCGTCGGCGGACATGCCCGCGGTGGGTTCGTCGAACATGTAGACCAGCGGGTCGAGGGCGATGAGGATCGCGACTTCGAGTTTGCGTTGGTCGCCATGCGACAGCGCGGCGACCGGCTGGTCGGCGAGCGCGGCGAGGCGCACGCGGGTCAGGATGGCGTCGGCCTCTGCGGTCAGGGTGCGGTCGTCGACGGCGAGCGAGAACAGGCGGAAGCCGCGGCCGGCCCTGGCCTGGCAGGCGAGGCGGACGTTTTCGCGCACCGTGAGGTTCGGGAACAGGTTGGTCAGCTGGAAGGCGCGGCCGAGGCCGGCGCGGGTGCGGGCGGAGGCGGAGGCGCGGGTGATGTCGCGGCCGGCGAGGCGCACGGTCCCGGAGGTGGGGGGGATCTGGCCGGAGATCAGGTTGAAATAGGTGGTCTTGCCGGCCCCGTTGGGCCCGACGATGGCCACGAGCTCGCCCGGCGCGAAAGCGCAGGTGACGCCGTCCACCGCGACATGGCCGCCGAAGCGGACGGTCAGGCCGGTGGTTTCGAGGATGGGAGAGGCCATGCGGTGCGGTTCCTCGCGGCGGGGGGCGGCAGGCCCGACCCCGGGAGGGGCCGGGCCTGCCGGGCGGGCCTGCGCCCGCTCAGTTCCGGATCGGGATCGGCAGGTCCTCGATGGTCAGTTCGCGGACGAGCTCAGGCACGCCGTAGTCGACGCCGTCAACCACCACGGTCTTGAAATGATACATGGATTGCAGGGCCTGGTGGTCCTCGGGGCGGAAGCGCATCAGGCCCTTGGGGGTCTGCCACTCCATGCCTTCCATCGCGGCGATCAGATCCTCGGCGTCGGTGGAGCCGGCCTTCTTCAGCGCCTCGACCACGGCGATGCCCGCCGCCATGCCGCCCGCGGTGAAGAAGTCGGGCGGAGACGAGAAGCGGGCCATATGCTCCTTCACGAGCCAGTCGTTCACCGGGTTCTGGGGGATGTCGTGATAGTAATAGGTCGCGCCCTCCATCCCCGGCAGCTCCTTGTAGGCCTTGAGGGCGGCGAGGATGTTGCCCCCGGTCGCGATCTCCACCCCGAAGCGGGACGGGTCCATGGCGTTGATCTTGCCCATCGGGTTGCCGCCGCCGGCCCAGATGATGAAGAGCTTCTTGGACTTGGCGTCGACGCCGTCCATGGCCTGGAAGATGCGCTCGGCCGCTGCGGTGAAATCGGTGGTGTCGGTGGGGACGTATTCCTCATGGACCAGTTCGGCGCCGGTGCCGGCGAGCGCCTCCTTGAAGGCCGAGACGCCGTCGCGCCCGAAGGCGTAGTCCTGGGCGAGGGTGGCGATGGCCACGCCCTCGGCGCCGATGGCGATGGCGTTGGCGACCGCGTCCTGCGAGGAATTCCGCCCGGTGCGGAAGACGAAGCGGTTCCAGTTCTCGCCGGTGATCGAGTCCGCCACCGCCGGCTCCACGATCAGGATCTTTTCGTATTCCTGCGCGACGGGGAGCATGGCGAGCGCCACGCCCGACGACACCGGGCCGACGGCGAGGACGGCCTCGTCGTCGCCATAGGCCTCGGCCAGCAGGGCCTTGCCGATGTCGGGCTTGAGCTGGGTGTCCTTCTCGATCACCTCGATCTTCTGGCCCAACACCTCCATCGTGCCGCCGGTGGCGTATTCGAGCCCCATCATCAGGCCGGTATGCGACTGGGCGGCATAGGCCTCCAGCGGGCCGGTCTTGCCGTAGACATGGGCGATCTTGATCTGGGCCTGGGCGGCGGTTCCGGCGACGAGGCCGACCGCGACCAGGGCCGCGGCGCGCGCGAGTGCGTGCATGTGGTTCCCTCCCTGCTGTTTGCGGGTTCCTGGCGCGCCGCGCCGGCCCCGTTTCGGGAGCGTATGGGCGGGCCGTCGGCGATGGCAAACGAAGTTTTCGCGGCGGACGCGACGCGGCCACCGCCGCCCTGCGGCTCGACGCCGGGCCCGAGCGCTGGCATAGCTGGCCCGAGCAGTCAGACGGAGCGCCGCATATGTCCGAGCCCACCTCCCCGCATCTCACGCTGGTCGATCACCCGCTGGTCCAGCACAAGCTGACCCTGATGCGGGCGAAGGAGACCTCGACCGCCGTCTTCCGCCAGCTGCTGCGCGAGATCAGCCTGCTGCTCGGCTACGAGGCGCTGCGCACGCTGCCGCTGACCGAGATGGTGATCGAAACCCCGATGACCGAGATGAAGGCCCCGGTGCTGGCCGGCAAGAAACTGGCGGTGATCTCGATCCTGCGGGCCGGCAACGGGCTGCTGGACGGGATCCTGGAGCTGGCGCCCTCGGCCCGGGTCGGGTTCGTGGGACTCTATCGGGACGAGGAGACCCTTCAGCCGGTGCAGTATTACTGCAAGGTGCCGAGCGACCTGGCCGACCGGCCGGTGCTGGCGCTGGATCCGATGCTGGCGACGGGGAATTCCTCGGTCGCCGCGGTGGACCTGCTGAAGGCCAAGGGCGCGCAGGACATCCGGTTTCTGTGCCTGCTGGCGGCGCCGGAGGGCGTGGCCCGGATGAAGGCGGCGCATCCCGACGTGAAGATCGTGACCGCGGCGCTGGACGAGCGGCTCAACGACAAGGGCTATATCGTGCCCGGCCTCGGCGATGCGGGCGACCGGATGTTCGGGACCAAGTAGCCCGCATCGTTTCCATTCCGGACGCTATCCGTCGCTTCGCGGGCCTCTGTTCCGGGGCGGGGCGGGGCTCTATCTCGAGGGAACGCTCCAGCCGGAGCCCCGCCGAGGAGCCGCGCCCATGTCCATCCGCCCCGTGAAACGCGAAGCCGCCGCCAGGCCGACCATGGAGGGCGCGGGCGTCCATCTGCACCGCGCCTTCGGCTTCGGCGATCCGAAGGAGGTCGACCCGTTCCTCCTCTTCGACGATTTTCGAAATGACGTGCCTGAGCTCTATCGCGAGGGGTTCCCCTGGCATCCGCATCGGGGGATCGAGACCATCACCTACGTGCTGGCGGGCCAGGTCGAACATGCCGACAGCCTCGGCAACCGCGGCACGCTGGGGCCGGGGGACGTGCAGTGGATGACCGCCGGGTCGGGCATCATGCATCAGGAGATGCCGAAGGGGAACCGGCAGGGGCGGATGCACGGGTTCCAGTTGTGGGCCAATCTGCCGTCGCGCCTGAAGATGACCACGCCCAACTACCAGGACGTGCCGGGGACCGAGATCCCGGTGCGCACCGACGATGACGGCACGGTGATCCGGGTGGTGACGGGGGACTGGCGCGGCATCCGCGGGCCGGTCGACGGGATCGCGGCGGATCCGCGGTATCTGGACGTGTCGGTGCCGCCCAACACCCGCAAGCGGATCAAGGTCGAGGTCGAGCGCCACGCCTTCGCCTATATCTTCGCGGGGGCGGGGACGTTCTCGGGCGCCTCGAAACCGTTCGGGGTGCTGCTGGAGAAGGAATATCAAGGCGAGGAGCTGAACATCCGCGACCTTTCCGGCGACCGGACCTTGGTGGTGTTCGACCGCGGCGACGAGGTGGAGATCATCTCGGGCCCCGAGGGGGTGCGGTTCCTGCTGGTCTCCGGCAAGCCGATCAAGGAGCCGGTGGCCTGGCATGGGCCGATCGTGATGAACACCCGCGCCGAGCTGGAGCAGGCGATGAAGGATCTTCGCAACCGCAGGTTCATCCGGGAGAGCGCCAAGGGGATCTGAGGCGCGCGGCGCGCATCCTCGGCGGGCGCGCGTCGCGCTATGACGCATTGATGGGTATGGCGGACCTTGTTAAAAATCGACCCGTCTTGATCTCCCTAAAGGTTGCCGAGGAAGATTTGCTGCATGTTCTCATCTTCCATCAAAGACAGAGAAGCCTCCATTCCTGGAAATGCCACCGGCTTTGACTACATGCGGCTGGCGCTTGCGGTATTTATCTTCCTCTGGCACAGCTATCTGGTCGCCTATGGTCGATTTGAGCAATTGCAGCTTTGGGACACGATTTTCGGTGATCTCGTTCGTCTGGTGCTGCCGATGTTTTTCGCCCTCAGCGGGTATTTGGTGGCCGGCAGCCTTGAGCGCACGAAGACGCTGTTTCAGTTCGCGGGAAACCGCGTGGTCCGCATTTTTCCGGCGCTCACCATGGAGGTTCTTCTCTCCGCCTTCGTGCTCGGTCCGCTGGTGACGTCGCTGCCGCTTTGGCAATATTTCTCCGACTGGATGTTTTTTCGCTACCTTTTCAATATCTTCGGGTTGATTTCCTACTTCCTCCCGGGTGTTTTCGACACCAATCCGGGGCCGTGGACCAATCTCTCGCTCTGGACCGTGCCGTTCGAGCTGGAATGCTACATCGCGTTGATCGGCCTCGCCTGGCTCGGCCTGGTCAAGCGAAGCAAGCGCTTCATTCTGGTGCTGCTTCTCGTACAGATCGCGCTGCCGCTTCTGGAGGCGATCTACCCGGACATGACGAAGACCACCACGGTTTCGGGCCGCTCGCTGGTGATGTCGTTCCTCTGGGGCGTCGCGATCTACATGTATCGCGACAAGATCCCGTACTCTTGGAGCCTCTGCGCCGCGATGGCCGGGCTGATGACGGCGTGTTCGATCGCCGGGGCGAACTACTACATCTACTGCGCGCCGGCGGCCTACGTGACCGTCATGCTGGGACTGACCACGCCCAAGCATGTGAAATACGTGTTTTCCGGCGACTACTCTTACGGCATGTACCTCTATGCGATGCCGTTTCAGCAATTGGCGGCGTGGGCGTTTCCCGGCGCGCGCACCTGGCTGGAAAACGTATTGATCTCGTTCCCCATGATTTGCCTGTTCGCGTTCTTCTCCTGGCATCTGGTGGAGAAGCCGATCCTGTCGCGCCGCAAGTCGATCATCGGAGTCTTCGAGCCGCGCTGGGACGCCCTTATCGCTTTCCTCGCCAAGCCCCCCAAATCAGGTCCTGATGACCCCCCGCCGCAGGGGGGCGCCGCATAACGGATTTTTAACCATCGCCGCCCAACCTGTCCCGGGTCGGATTTTCGCTTTGTTCCTGATAAGTTCTCGTGTAAAACACGAGGAACGCATCAAGAACGACCCCGCCCGTTGGACAACGTCCCGCGGCTGTGGGAAACAAGGGTGACAGGCAATGGCGCAGAACGTTCTCGAACTCACGGGCAAGGGCGGCATGGACAAGAAGAAGGCGCTCGAAAGCGCGCTCGCCCAGATCGAGCGCAATTTCGGCAAGGGATCCATCATGAAGCTGGGCGAACGCTCGGTGATGGATATCGAAGCGATTTCAACAGGTTCCATCGGGCTGGATATCGCGCTCGGCGTCGGCGGGCTGCCCAAGGGCCGGATCATCGAGATCTACGGCCCTGAGTCGTCGGGCAAGACCACGCTGGCCCTGCACGTGATCGCGGAAGAGCAGAAGAAGGGCGGCATCTGCGCCTTCGTCGACGCGGAGCACGCGCTCGACCCGGCCTACGCCCGCAAGCTGGGCGTGGACGTGGACGAGCTGCTGATCTCGCAGCCCGACGCGGGCGAACAGGCGCTGGAGATCACCGACACGCTGGTCCGCTCCGGCGCGGTGTCGGTGGTGGTGGTCGATTCGGTCGCGGCCCTGACGCCGAAGTCCGAGCTCGAGGGCGACATGGGCGACAGCTCGCTCGGCGTCCAGGCGCGGCTGATGAGCCAGGCGATGCGCAAGCTGACCGGCTCGATCTCCCGCTCCGGCTGCATGGTGATCTTCATCAACCAGATCCGCATGAAGATCGGCGTGATGTTCGGCTCGCCCGAAACCACCACGGGCGGCAACGCGCTGAAGTTCTACGCCTCGGTCCGCCTCGACATCCGCCGCATCGGCGCGATCAAGGACCGCGACGAGGTGGTCGGCAACGCCACCCGCGTGAAGGTGGTGAAGAACAAGGTCGCGCCGCCGTTCAAGCAGGTCGAATTCGACATCATGTATGGCGAAGGCATCTCCAAGACCGGCGAGCTGATCGACCTCGGGGTCAAGGCCGGGGTGGTTGAGAAATCCGGCTCCTGGTTCTCGTTCTCCGATCAGCGCATCGGGCAGGGGCGTGAGAACGCCAAGACCTTCCTGAAGGAGAACAAGGACGTGGCGATGGAGATCGAGGACAAGATCCGCGCCGCCCACGGCCTCGACTTCCAGGGCTCGGCCGATGACGGGCCGGGCGAAGAGGATGTGCTGGAGGGCTGAGCCCTTCCGCCGGCGGGTTTCAGGGGGCTGCGCGCAGGCGCGGCCCCTTTTGCGTTTCGGGAGAGGGGCGCGGGGGGGGCGCCTTGCGCTTGCATCGGGCGGGATCCAGTTTAGAATGATTCCAGATTAGATGCCCGAGGGGTTCCCATGTTCGGTCTCGCCACCGCCCGCCGCCGATTCTCCGACCTGGACGAATCCGAGATCCTGGCGCTCGCCATTTCGTCCGAGGAGGACGACGCCCGCATCTACGCGACCTTCGCGGCAAGGCTGCGGGCCGAGCATCCGGCCTCGGCCGCGGTGTTCGACGGCATGGCGGCGGAGGAGGACCAGCACCGCTCCCGCCTGATCGAGGCGTTCAAGGCGCGTTTCGACGGGCCGATCCCCCTCATCCGGCGCGAACATGTGGCGGGCTGGCTGGCGCGGCGCCCGATCTGGCTGTCGAAGAGCCTGAGCCTCGAGATGCTGCGCGGCGAGGCGCGGCGGATGGAGCAGGCGGCGGCGACCTTCTATGAGCGCGCGGCGGGTCAGAGCTCGGACCCCGACACCCGCAAGCTGCTGGGCGATCTGGCGGCGGCGGAGCGGGGCCATGAGCGGACCGCGGACGCGCTGGCCGCGGCGCATCTCGACCCCGAGACCCGTGAGGCCGAGGACGAGGCCGACCGCCGCCGCTTCATCCTGACCTGGGTGCAGCCGGGGCTCGCGGGGCTGATGGACGGCTCGGTCTCCACCCTCGCCCCGATCTTCGCCACCGCCTTCGCCACGCAGGACCCATGGGTGACCTTCCAGATCGGCCTCGCGGCCTCGATCGGGGCGGGGATCTCGATGGGGTTCACGGAGGCCGCGTCGGATGACGGGGTGATCTCGGGGCGGGGCTCGCCGTTGAAGCGGGGGATCGCGGCGGGAGTGATGACCACGCTGGGGGGGCTGGGGCATGCGCTGCCCTACCTGATCCCGGATTTCACAACGGCCACGACCATCGCCTTCATCGTGGTGTTCATCGAGCTCTGGGCCATCGCCTGGATCCAGAACCGCTGGATGGAGACGCCGTTCCTGCGCGCCGCAATGCAGGTGGTGGTGGGCGGCGCGCTGGTGCTGGCGGCGGGGGTGCTGATCGGGGAGATCTAGGGGCGCCGCGGCAGACGACCCGACGGCGGAGCCGGGGCGCCCGCGGCGCGGGGGGCGGGGCGCGCCCGGCGGGGACGTGTCCGGCGCCGGGCGCGGCCGCGGTCAGGCGACGAAGCCGAAGCCCTCGGGGTCGCGCACGGGTCGGTCGTCGAGGGCGGCGAGCAGGCCGGTGATGAAGCGGGCCAGCGCCCAGACCACCCAGATCGCCAGCACGGCGTAGCCGACCAGCACGATGGCCAGCAGCCCGCCGATCACGCAGGCGGCGAGGCCGATCCAGAACGAGCGGATCTGGAACTCGAAATGGCTGGCGGAGAGCGCATCGGCCTCGCCTCGTTTGGCGTAGGCGAGCACGAGGCCCGCCAGCGCGCAGATCGGCAGGAAGAAGCCTGCGAGGTAAAGGGCGTAGACGATCTTCACGATGTCGCGGGCGCTGTATTTCGCCGGGGCGCGGGCGTCATGGGGCGTCGTGGGGGCGGTCTCGTCGCTGTCGGTCATCTCGCGTCTCCTGCGTCCGGGGGGCGGCGCGCGAGCGGGGCAGGGGCCGGGCCCGGTCCGCCTCGCGCGCGCCGCGACATGGCTCTGCGCAACATATAGGGCGGAATCCGGCCCTGACGCGGCGGACGGGCGCCGGTTCCGCGATCTTCGCCGTCCGGTCGAGGGCGGGAGACGGCGCGCCCGGGCGCCCAAGCCGCCCTGCGCCGCGGGCGCCCGGGAACAGCCCTCGGTCCGTCGGGCGCGGCGCACGGCTCGGCCGGGCGCCCGGACCCCCAACCCGGAACCGCAAACGGCCCGCGCGTTTCCGCACGGGCCGTCCGGTCAATCCAAAACGTCCAGTCGGCTCAGCCGGCCAGCGCCTTGTCGAGATTCTCGGCCACCTTCTCGAGGAAGCCCATCGTGGTCAGCCACTTCTGATCCGGACCCACCAGCAGGGCGAGGTCCTTGGTCATGTCGCCGGCCTCGACCGTATCCACCACGCATTTGTCGAGCGCATCGGCGAAGGTCATCAGCGCCGTGTTGCCGTCGAGCTTGGCGCGGTGCTTCAGGCCGCCGGTCCAGGCGTAGATCGAGGCGACGGAGTTGGTCGACGTCTCCTTGCCGGCCTGGTGCTGGCGGTAGTGGCGGGTCACGGTGCCATGCGCGGCCTCGGCCTCGACCACCTTGCCGTCCGGCGTCATCAGCACCGAGGTCATCAGGCCGAGCGAGCCGAAGCCCTGGGCGACGGTGTCGGACTGCACGTCGCCGTCGTAGTTCTTGCAGGCCCAGACATAGCCGCCGGACCACTTCATCGCGCAGGCGACCATGTCGTCGATCAGGCGATGCTCGTAGGTGATGCCGGCCTTCTTGAACTGGTCGACGAATTCGGCTTGGTAGACCTCTTCGAAGATGTCCTTGAAGCGGCCGTCATAGGCCTTGAGAATGGTGTTCTTGGTCGAGAGATACACCGGCCACTTGCGCAGCAGGCCGTAGTTCATCGAGGCCCGGGCGAAGTCGCGGATCGAGTCGTCGAGGTTGTACATCGCCATGGTGACGCCGGCGCCGGGCGCGTCGAACACCTCGCGCTCGATCACCGTGCCGTCCTCGCCCACGAACTTGATGGTCAGCTTGCCCTTGCCGGGGAAGCGGAAGTCGGTGGCGCGATACTGGTCGCCGAAGGCGTGACGGCCGACCACGATGGGCTGGGTCCAGCCGGGCACGAGCCGGGGCACGTTCTTGCAGATGATCGGCTCGCGGAAGATGACGCCGCCGAGGATGTTGCGGATCGTCCCGTTGGGCGAGCGCCACATCTGCTTGAGGCCGAATTCCTCGACCCGCTGCTCGTCCGGCGTGATGGTGGCGCATTTCACGCCGACGCCGACTTCCTTGATCTTCTCGGCCGCGTCGATGGTGATCTGGTCGTTGGTGCGGTCGCGCTCTTCGATGCCGAGGTCGTAGTAGAGCAGGTCCACGTCCAGGTAGGGCAGGATCAGCTTCTTCTTGATGAAGTCCCAGATGATCCGGGTCATCTCGTCGCCGTCGAGCTCGACGACGGGGTTTTCGACCTTGATCTTGGTCATGCGGCTCTCCATTGGCCTCGGCCCGGGCGGGGGCGGGGAGACCGCGCCGGGAGAGGTGTCCCCGGACGCGGCGAATGCAATCGGTATGCAGCGGAATACAATCGGGCGGGCGGGGGCGCAAGCGCACGCCGCGCCGGAAGGCTCCATCGCATCGCGGCGTGACGCCGCGACGGGGGCGACACTAGCACCTCAGGCGCGCGCTTCGAGGGGCGAGAGCGTCTGCGGCGCGGTTTTTTGCCGAGAATGCGAGGCGGATTCACCAAACCCGCCGCGGATGCGGTTTGCGTTCGGCGCGGCGCGGGGGCAGAACGTCGCCTCACGCGAAGGAGCCCGCCATGCCCGAATTCGCCCAAGCCTCCGAATCCGCCCGGCCCCCCCGCGATCCGGCCGCGCCGCGGTTCGTGCAGACGCCGCTCGCCTTCGATACCGCCGACCCGACCGAGCGTCGGCTGGCCTTCCTGATGGAGGCCGACCGGCTCAAGGACGTGGAGCGGGCGGGCCGCGTGGCCGGCGGGCGGCGGGAGAATTCGGCGGAGCATTCCTGGCATCTGGCGCTCTACGCCCTGGCCTTGGGGTCGGAGGCGGAGGCGGGGGTGAGCCTCGACCGGGTGATCCGGATGCTGCTGATCCATGACCTGGTGGAGATCGACGCCGGCGACACGCCGTTCCATGGCGCGAAGCCCGCGGATCTGGAGGCGAAGGAGGATGCGGGGGCCGCGCGCCTCTTCGGTCTGCTGCCCGAGCCGCAGGGGGCGGAGCTGCTGGCGCTCTGGCGCGAGTTCGAGGCGGCCGAGACCCCTGACGCGCGCTTCGCCAAGGCGCTGGACCGCTTGCAGCCGGTGATGCTGAACCTCGCCACCGGGGGCGGCACCTGGCCGGATTTCAAGGTGAGCGAACATCAGGTTCTGGATCGCTGCGGCCCGCCGATCGCCGGCGGCGCGCCGGGCCTCTGGCCTCGGATCCGCGACCGGATCAAGGCGCATTTCGCCGCCCTCGCCGGCTGAGCCGGGCGCAGGCGTAGGCCGCGCGGTCCCGCCTCCGGGCTTGCCCTGCGGCGCGGCGCGGCGTAACCGCGCCCCGGAATGCAGGAGACGACGACGATGAGCGGCACCGACAGCGCCAAAATCCCCGTGACCGACGCCGAGCAGCCGGTGTTCGTGCTGGTGCGCCCGCAGCTGGGCGAGAACATCGGCGCGGCGGCGCGCGCCATGTGGAATTTCGGGCTGGACCGGATGCGGATCGTCGACCCGCGCGACGGCTGGCCCAACCCGCGGGCCATCGCGCTGGCCTCGGGCGCGAGCCATGTGCTCGACCGCATGGCGCTGTCGGAGACGGTGCCGGATGCGCTCGCCGATCTGGAATACGTCTACGCCACCACCGCGCGGCCGCGCGAGCTGACCCGTCAGATCTTCACCCCCGAAGGCGCGATGCGCGACGCCTATGAGCGGATCCGGGCCGGCCAGAAGGTCGGCGTGATGTTCGGGCCGGAGCGGACCGGGCTGGAGACGGAGGATGTGGTGCGGGCGCAGGCGACGATCTCGGTGCCCGCGAACCCGGCCTTCGCGTCGCTCAACCTCGGGCAATGCGTGCTGCTGACCGGCTACGAATGGCGCCGGCAGGCCAGCGCGCTGGAGCATGAGGTGTTCGAGACCCAGAAGGGCGAGATCGCGACGCGGGTGATGGTGGACCGGATGATCGAGCATCTGGAGGCGGAGCTGGAGGGCGCGGATTTTTTCTATCCGGAGGCCAAGAGCCGCTCGATCCGCCAGCATATCCGCAACCTCTTCTCGCGCGCGCCGCTGACCGACCAGGACGTGCGGACCATGCGCGGCGTGATCCGCGCGCTGGCGGAGGGGCCGAAGCGCCTGCGCACCAGGGCGTTGCAGGCGACGGAGCGGGACGCGGCGGACGGCGAGGCCGAGCGCTGAACCCAGGGCGCTGAGCCCAGAGCCCAGAGCGCTAGCGGGAGGCGAGGCCCCTTCGCCATGCATTCGCCGGAATGGCGCCTTCTGATCGCGGCGATCCTGCGCTAGAGCATCCTGTCCGTCCCGGGCGTCGCGCCGGGGACGTCGGCGTCGCCATCGCGCGCCGGAGAGGGGGAGAGCCATCATGAAACGCATCGCGCTCGCGGGCTTCGCGCTGACCCTGGGCGGCGCCGGTTGCGCGCCGATCGCGTCGCAAAGCTATTACGAGCCGCGCCATGAGCCGGTCTATGCGGCGCGGCCGTCCTATGGGGTGGTGGTGGTGCGCGAAACGTATCGGCCCTCCTACTGGCCGGGCTACTGGAGCCGCGGGCTCGGCTACCCCGACCCGCGCTACGGCTACCGCGACGATCACCCCCGTCATGACGGCCCCCGTCACCATGGCGGCCACGGTCGAGACGATGACCATGGCGGGGGCAAGGGCGGCGGCAAGAACGATGGGCCGCGCGGCGGTCGTCCTGACCGTGACGCAGGCAGGGGCGATGCGGGCCGGGGCGACGCGGGCCGGGGCGACGCGGGCCGGGGCGACGCGGGCCGGGGCGACGCGGGCCGGGGCGAC
>NZ_JBSRTQ010000132.1:0-12105 GCF_055129145.1 Albimonas sp.
CTCTGCGCCCTGACCCTGGAGGCGGCGGCGATGGCGCGCGTGCCGCTCGCCGGCACCGACTGGATCCCCGGGAGGGGAGGTTTTTAGCGCGGCCCGACCGCAGGAGAGGGAGAGAGCATGACCAAGGACCTCGGCGCCTGGGCGCAGGCGAACGCCATCCGCTATTTCCTGATCGGCTACACCGACCTCTTCGGCGGGCAGCGGGCGAAGCTGGTGCCGGCGGCGGCCATCGGCGACATGCAGGCGGGGGGCGCGGGGTTCGCGGGCTTCGCGTCATGGCTGGACCTGACGCCGGCGCATCCCGACCTCTTCGCCTTCCCCGATGCGGACGCGGTGATGCCGATGCCGTGGAAGCCGGGCGTCGCCTGGGTCCCGGCGGATGTGCATATGGACGACGCGCCCCTCGCGCAGGTCCCCCGCCAGGCGCTGAAGGCGCAGGTGGCGGCGGCGGCCGGGATGGGGCTGCGCGTCAAGACCGGGGTGGAGCCGGAATTCTTCCTGATCTCCGCCGACGGGTCCGAGATTTCGGACGGACAGGATCATGCGGAAAAGCCCTGCTACGACCAGCAGGCCCTGATGCGCCGCTTCGACGTGATCGCGGAGATCTGCGACGGGATGCTCGACCTCGGCTGGGGCCCCTACCAGAACGACCACGAGGACGCGAACGGCCAGTTCGAGATGAACTGGGCATATGACGACGCGCTGGCGACGGCGGACAAGCATTCGTTCTTCAAGTTCATGGCGAAGTCGGTGGCGGAGAAGCACGGGCTGCGGGCGACGTTCATGCCGAAGCCCTTCAAGGGGCTGACCGGGAACGGGTGTCACGTGCATGTCTCGGTCTGGAACGCGGAGGGGACGGAGAACGCGTTTGCGGATGCGGCCGACCCGATGGGGCTGTCGGCGCAGGGGCGGTGGTTTCTGGGGGGCATCATGCGGCACGCGACGGCGCTGGCCGCGATCGCGAACCCGGTGGTGAATTCCTACAAGCGGATCAACGCGCCGGCGACGACCTCGGGGGCCACCTGGGCGCCGAACACCGTGACCTGGACCGGGAACAACCGCACGCACATGGTGCGCGTGCCCGGGCCAGGGCGGTTCGAGCTGCGGTTGGCGGACGGGGCGGCGAACCCGTATCTCTTGCAGGCGGCGGTGATCGCGGCGGGGCTCGACGGGCTGCGGACCAGGGCCGATCCGGGCGCGCCGCTGCATATCGACATGTATCGCGACGCGCACATGGCGGAGGGGGCGCCTCGGCTGCCGCTCAACCTGCCCGACGCGCTGCGGGAATTCGAGGCGGACACGGTGCTGACCGAGGCGCTGGGGGCGGAGGTGTCCGCCGCCTTCGTCAAGCTGAAGCGGGCCGAATGGGCGAGCTACGCGGCGAGCTTCTCGCCGTGGGAACGCGAGACCACGCTGGACGTGTGATGCGGGGCGGGCGGCGACGCGCCGGCCGATCCGGCCGAAGGTCACGCGCGGGGAACGCCGGCCGCGCCATTTTCGCCGCGGGGTCGGGCCGCCCGGGAAGACCTGCGACCATGAAATTCACTTTTCGTTCACAAAATGACTCAACTCGGGACGACCGATTGGGTAGGCTGGCGCGCAGTGCGTTGCGTTCCCGGATCCTCGTCATGTTCGATGCCATCACCGAACTTCTGATCTTCGCCGGCCTGGTCGTGGCCTGGCTCGCCGCCTGGGCCTGGAAGATCTGGGGGCCGGGCCCGACCGTCGCGCCGCCCCGCCTGCGCGAGCGCCCGAAGTCGTTGCGCGAGGATGCGCCGCCGCCTCCCCTGCGCGCCGCGGCGATCAGGCGGCCCGCGGCGCCGCCGGCGGTGACCGCGGCCGGCCGGGCCTCGCCGGTGTTCCGGATGATGCGCGGGCCGGCCGGCCCTTCCTCCTCCGACCGGCGCTGAACCCGGCGTCCCCGCCCGAGACCGCAGCCCCCCGCGCCGCCGGTCCGGCGCGGCGCGGGCGGGCCGTGGCCGCCGGCGCGAGGTCGACGCGCCGCTTGCGCCGCAAAGAGAAAGGGCGGCGCCCTGCGGCCCCGCCCCTTCCCCCAGCCTCGCGGCCCTCAGGCCTTGTTTAGATCGGCGAAGGACTTGCCGTCCTCGACCAGTTTCACCAGCAGCGGCGCCGGCTCCCAGAAGACCGGATCATCCTTGGCGAAGGCCCGGATGTCCTTGAGGATCACGTCCAGCCCGACATGATCGGCATGGTGCATCGGCCCGCCCCGCCAACGCGGATAGCCGTAGCCGAAGAGCGCGGTCATATCGACGTCGACGGGGCGCAGCGCGATGCCCTCGCCCACCACCTTCGCCGCCTCGTTGGTCATCGCGGCGATGTAGCGGCGCAGGATGTCCTCGCGCGAGAAGGGCTTGGCGTTGATGCCGAGCTTGCGGCGCTCGCCCTCGATCATCGCCGGGATCTCGGGGTTGGGCGGGCCGGAGCGCGCGCCGCCGGCGTAGTCGTAGAAGCCCTTTTCGGTCTTCTGGCCGAGCCAGCCGTTTTCATACATCCGGTCGAGGAAGCCCTCGGAATAGCGCATCTCCGGGTCGCGGGTCGCATCCTTGCCGCGGCGGTTGAAGTAGCCGATGTCGAGGCCCGCGAGGTCCCCCATCTGGAACGGCCCCATCGGATAGCCGAAGGAGCGGACCGCGGCATCGACCTCGTAGGGATCGGCGCCGTCCTCAACCATCATGTTGGCGGCCTTCATGTAGGCCCCGAGGATGCGGTTGCCGATGAAGCCGTCGCAGACCCCGGCGCGCACCGCGACCTTCTTCATCATCTTCGCCAGCGCGAAGCCGGTGGCGACCACGTCGGGGGAGGTCTTCTCGCCCACCACCACTTCCAGCAGCCGCATGATATGGGCCGGGGAGAAGAAGTGCAGGCCGATCACGTCCTGGGGACGCCTTGTGCAGGCGGCGATGGCGTCGACGTCGAGATAGGAGGTGTTGGTGGCCAGCACCGCGCCGTCGCGCACGATGGCGTCGATCTTGCCGAAAACCTCCTTCTTCACCTCCATCTTCTCGAACACCGCCTCGATCACCAGGTCGACGTCTGCGAGCGCATCGTAGGTGTCGGACGTGGCGAACCTGGCGCCCAGCATCTTGTCGAGCGCCTCCTGGCTCATCCGCCCCTTGGCGACGGAGGAGGCGTAGTTGCGGCGCAGGTTCTTCTCGCCCCGGGCCACGGCCTCGGCGTTCATCTCCACCATCACCACGTTCAGCCCGGCATTGAGCGCCGCGGCGGCGATGCCCGCGCCCATGGTGCCGCCGCCGATGATGCCGACTTTTTCCAGCTTGCGCGGGGTGGCCTTGGCCTCGGGGATCTTGTTCACCGCCCGCTCGCCGAAGAAGGCGTGGACAAGGGCGGGGCGCTGCGGGTCGGAATGGGTCTTGGCGGAGACCGCGCGTTCCGCCTCCAGCCCCTCGGCGATGGGCAGCAGGCAGGCCGACACCGCCTCGACGCAATAAAGCGGGGAGTTCTGGCCCTTGGCGGACTTCTTCACCTTGTCCATCCACTGGGCGAAAAGCTCGGGCGTGGCGTCGGGCACGGGACGCTCGCCGGTGCGGCGGGGGCCGGCGCCCGTCGCCAGCAGCTCGCGGCAATAGGCGAGGCCGGCGGCGAGCGGGTCGCCCGATGCGTCCAGCTTGTCGATGGCGCCCAGTTCGAAAGCCTCGACGGCGGACATGTGACGCCCGGTGGTGATCGCTTCAAGCGCGTTGGCCGCCCCCATCACGCGGGGCGCGCGCTGGGTGCCGCCGGCGCCGGGGATGATGCCGAGATGGACTTCGGGCAGCCCCACCTTCGATGTCTTCTGGGCGATGCGGTAATGGCTGGCGAGCCCCATCTCGAACCCGCCGCCGAGCGCGGTGCCGTGCATCGAGGCCACCACCGGCTTGGTCGCGGCCTCGTAGCGGTCGCAGACCTGGGGCAGCAGCGGATCGGCGCGCACGCCCCCGAATTCGGAGATGTCGGCCCCGGCGAAGAAGGTGCGCCCGTCGCAATGGATCAGGGCGATCTTCGCGCTCGCGTCCCCGTCGAATTTCTCGATGGCGTTCCACAGGCCGAGGCGCGTCTGGTAGCCCAGCGCGTTCACCGGCGGGTTGTTGGCGCGGATGATGGCGATGCCGTCCTCGGTGACCTCGTAGGTCACCACGTCGCTCATGCTCTCGGGCATTCGGGTCTCCTCCCCTTCGCGGCCGCCCGCAGGACCCGTGTTTCGCACGCCTCCGCGGGGGTCTGATCCAGTCGGGCGGCACATTGGCCCCGGCGCGCGGCGGGTTCAAGGGTCGGCGGCTGACGGATGTCCGGGGCGCGGGCCTAGCGGTCTTCGAGCCGCCAGAACCGGTGCGCGCCGATGCGGATGCCGCCTTCGGCGGAACGGGTCCAGAACGGCAGGCGGCTGGCCGCGTGGAACATGTTGGCGCCGCCGGTCGGATCCTGACTTTCGCCGAGCATCGCCTGCCGCGCGAGGCCCACCATGCGCGCGGCCTGCCGGGTGTTGGTCATCTCGTTGGGGCGGCCATCGCAATACCAGCCGAACTGGCAGGGGCGGGACGGGCCGCCCTCGCGCACCACGCCGCAGACGGTGTCGGGGAAATCGGGATGGGCGACGCGGTTGAGCACGACATGGGCGACCGCGGCGACCTCGCGGTCGCTCTGGCTGCGCGCTTCGAAATAGAGCGCGCGGGCGAGGCACATCAGGGCATCGGGATCGGGCTCGGGCGCGCGGGCGGGGGTCTGGCCGGGGATCTGGGAGGCGAGCGCCCTGGCGCGGGGCGGCGGCTTGACCTCCTGCATCGCGCCGGCCTCCACCCCGTCGCTTTCGACCACGCGGAGGGTCCTCGGCCCGGGCGCGCAGGCCAGCAGGACGGCGACGGCCGCCAGGGCCATGATCGTCGAGACGAACTTCATGCGCATCTTCCGCAGCAAGGCCCCCGCCCCGTCGGGAGAAATGGCGCAGCCGCGCGGCGCGCGCAAGCCCGGCCCGCGCACGGGCCGGGATCGTTCCGCTCAGGCCCCGCCCTGCGGGCCGGGCCGCGCGCGCCGGTCAGCGGGCGGAGACGATGGTCATCACCAACTTGCCGTCGCGCTTGATCGGGCCGTCCTCCGTCGCGCCGAGCGTGTATTCGAAGACGCCGGTCTTCATCCCGCCGTCCTCGCCATGGATCATCAGCATGAACTTGTCGCCGGGGGCCGCGGGCTCGGTCAGGATCGCGGCGACGTCGGCGTTGGCCCCGGCGCGCAACGGCGCGTAGCCGACCACGGGGCCGGGCTTCATCCCGTCGGTGCGGTGGATCACCAGCCAGCCGTTGGCCGGCGCCATGACCGAGACGGCGGAGACGATGCCGTTGGACATGTCCTGGTCCGTCGCCTCGACCATCGGCGCGTCATCGGCCAGCGCGACGCCGGCGAGCAGGCTGGCCGCGGCGGCGAGGCCGAAGACGGCGGGGGCGAGCGCGAAGGCGAGGCCGGCATGAGGTCTGGACATCGGAATCTCCCGTTCTGGTGCATGTCGACGGACCGTCGCGGCCGTCGCTCGGGGGGAGATACCGGGGGCGGGCGCGGGAAGTTTCAGCGCTCACGCCCTCGTCAGGACGCGTGAACGCCCGGCGCGCCCCGCAAACGAACGCGGCCCCGGCTGGGAAGCCGGGGCCGCGCGCGTCGCCCTTGAGGGCCGATCAGTAGCGGTAGTGCTCGGGCTTGAACGGGCCGGCCGGGGTCACGCCGATATAGTCGGCCTGTTCGGTCGAGAGCGCGGTCAGCTTCACGCCGAGCTTGGCGAGATGCAGGGTCGCGACCTTCTCGTCGAGATGCTTGGGCAGCACGTAGACCTCGTTCCTGTACTGGTCGCCGCGCAGCCACAGCTCGATCTGGGCCAGCACCTGGTTGGTGAAGCTCGCCGACATCACGAAGGACGGGTGGCCGGTGGCGTTGCCGAGGTTCAGCAGCCGACCCTCGGACAGCAGGATCATCCGGTTGCCCTTCGGCATCTCTATAAGGTCGACCTGCGGCTTGATGTTGGTCCACTTCATGTTCTTCAGGCTGGCCACCTGAATCTCGTTGTCGAAATGGCCGATGTTGCCGACGATGGCCATGTCCTTCATCTCGCGCATATGCTCGATGCGGATCACGTCCTTGTTGCCGGTGGTGGTGATGAAGATGTCGGCGGTGGCGACGACGTCCTCCAGCGTGGTGACGGCGAAACCGTCCATCGCGGCCTGCAGGGCGCAGATCGGGTCGATTTCCGTCACCACGACGCGGGCGCCGGCGCCGCGCAGCGAGGCGGCCGAGCCCTTGCCGACGTCGCCGTAGCCGCAGACCACGGCGACCTTGCCGGCCATCATGGTGTCGGTGGCGCGGCGGATGCCGTCGACCAGCGATTCCTTGCAGCCGTACTTGTTGTCGAACTTCGACTTGGTCACCGAGTCATTGACGTTGATGGCGGGGAACGGCAGGTGGCCCTTCTCCATCATCTTGTAGAGGCGGTGGACGCCGGTGGTGGTCTCCTCCGACACGCCCTGGATCATGTGGCGCTGCTTGACGAACCAGCCGGGGTTCGCCGCCATGCGCTTGCGGATCTGGGCGAAGAGGAAGGTCTCCTCCTCCGACTGGGGGTTCTCGATCAGGCCGGTCTCGCCCTCTTCGACGCGGGCGCCCATGAGGATGTAGAGCGTGGCGTCGCCGCCGTCGTCGAGGATCAGGTTGCAGCCGCCCTCGGGGAAGTCGAAGATCTTGTCGGCGTAGTCCCAGTATTCCTCCAGCGTCTCGCCCTTGATGGCGAAGACCGGGATGCCGGAGGCGGCGATGGCCGCGGCGGCGTGGTCCTGGGTGGAGAAGATGTTGCACGACGCCCAGCGCACGTCGGCGCCGAGGGCTGCCAGCGTTTCGATCAGCACGGCGGTCTGGATGGTCATGTGCAGCGAGCCCGCGATCCGCGCGCCCTTGAGCGGCTGCGAGGGCCCGAATTCCTCGCGCAGCGCCATCAGGCCGGGCATCTCGGTCTCGGCGATGTCGAGCTCGATGCGCCCGAACTCGGCCAGGCTGATGTCCTTGACGATGTAATCGGTCATGCGGGGGTCTCCTCGGGGGCCCGGAACGGCGTTGGCGCAGGGTTAGCAGGTGCAGCGTGATGGAGCAACGCAAGGCGGCGGACGGTGTTCCGACAATTCCGCATAGGAAGCACGCAGAAGGGGCGCCGGCGGCGGCGACTCGGCCGGTTCCGGCGAGTGTGGGACACGAAGCGTTAACGTTTCGCGAGCGTAACGCGGCGTTTCGCAGGGCGCGCCGGCGCGTCGCCCTCGACGGAGCGGCCGGGCTGGTCTAAGCCTCCCGCGGTTTCGTTTCCCACGGCCCGGAGGCCCCATGTCCGGCACGCCCCCCCGCGCCTGGCAGCGCATGCTGTCGGGCCGCAGGCTCGATCTGCTCGATCCCTCGCCCATGGATGTGGAGATCGAGGACATCGCCCACGGCCTCGCCTTCGTCGCCCGCTGGAACGGGCAGACCAAGGGGGAATGGCCGTTCTCGGTGGCCGAGCACTCGCTGCATGTGGAGGAGATCTTCGGCCGGGTCTCGCCCGAGCCCTGCCCGGCGAAATGGCGGCTGGCGGCCCTGCTGCACGACGCGCCGGAATACGTGATCGGCGACATGATCTCGCCGTTCAAGACGGCTTTGGGGCTGGATTACCGGGAATTCGAGGGGCGGCTGGAGCGCGCGGTGCATGTGCGCTTCGGGCTGCCGGCCGATGTGCCGAAATCGGTGAAGGCGCGGATCAAGCGCGCCGACCGGGCCTGCGCCTGGTTCGAGGCGACGCAGCTCGCGGGGTTTTCGGCGGCGGAGGCGGACCGGTTCTTCGGGCGTCCCCGGTTCGAGGGCGCGGCCGACTGGCGGATCGCGCCACGGGCCCCGGCCGAGGCGCGGGGCGCGTTCCTCGACCGGTTCCAGGCGCTGCTGGGGCAGCTTTAGGCTTCAGGCTTCAGGCCACGAAGCGTTCGTCGAGCGCCCGCAGGCCGCCCTCGAAAATCGCGGCGACCATGCCGTCGACCTCCTCGACCTCGCTGTCGAAGCTCGCCGACCACCACACCCGGCAACCGTCGCCCTCGGGGAAGACGGTGAGGGTGGCGAGGTAGTTCTCCACCGGCAGCGGGCCCTCGACGATGGTGTAGCGGTGCAGATGCGGGCCTTCCTCGATCAGGCGTTCGAGGAAGAGCGCGCCGCTGGTCGCGCGGACATGGCGGTGGACGTCGCCGCCGAGGATGACGCGCTCGCAGCTCTCCACCCCCGGGACCCAGGATTTGAGGTCGCAGAAATCGCCGATCACGGCCCAGACGGCTTCGACGCGGACGGGCAGGTCGAGCCAGCGCTCGACCCGGTCGGTCTTCTTGTGATGCTCGGTCATCGCGGTCTCCGTCTTCGGTGATCCCCTGCGGGCGCAGGCGGGGTTGGCCGGGCAGCATAGGGGCGCGGGCGGCTGCGGCAAGGGCGGGGCCGGTCGCGGGCGGACGGTTGCGGGGGGCGCGCGGCCCGGCCATCGTCGGCGGCGGAGGCCGGGCGCGGATGGGCCCCGGCGCGGAGGGGCTTTCGATGTTGCGGATCCTGGGACGGACCACTTCGATCAACGTGCGCAAGGTGCTGGTCGCGGCCGACATGCTCGCGGTCGACTACGCGCATGAGGCGGACTGGGGGGTCACGCGGGACGTGCGCTCGGCCGAATATCTCGCGTGGAACCCCAACGGGCTGATGCCGGTGCTGCTGGGGGCGGGGGCGCCGCTATGGGAGTCGCATGCGATCATGCGGCTGCTGGCGCTCGGGGCGGAGCGGACGGACCTGCTGGGCGGCGACGCGCGGGGGCAGGCGGCGGTGGCGCAGTGGCTGGACTGGCTGTCGATGTCGCTGAACCCGACCTGGATGCCGGCCTTTCACGGGCTGATCCGGGGCGATCCGGCCTATGCGGCGCCGGAGGTGATCGCGAAGAGCACGGCCGCCTGGAACGGGGCGATGGCCATCCTGGAGGCGCAGCTGGCGCGGACCGGGGCCTGGGTGACGGGCGAGCGCTTCACGCTGGCGGACATCGCGCTGGGCCTGGGGGCGCATGGCTGGCGGGCGACGCCGATCGAGCGGACCGAGCTGCCGGCGGTGCGGGCCTGGCTCGCGCGGCTGGACGCGCAGCCGGCCTTCGCGCGCTACGCGAGCCCCGAGCTGCCCTGAGCGCCGCCCTGTCCTGAGCCCCGCCCGACCGAGGACGGCCCGGTCACGCAAGCGCCGCGTCGCGGGCGCGCGGGTCGCGCCCTGGCGCCCGCGGCGCGCTGCGTCGGGGCGCCGGGCGGCGGCGTCTCCGGGCGGACGCGGGACCGCGCACGACGGAGGGCGACGACGGGGGAGGGCGAGGGGGGCGGAAGGGGGGGCGAGGGGGGCGGACATGGAAACGGCGGCCCCCGAGGGCCGCCGTTTCGGTTCCGACCGGCTGGCGCCGCGGCGCCGCCTGCTCAGCCCTGGGGCTGCGGGGCCATGCCGCCGTCTTCGCCGCGGGGGCGCTTGCCCGCCTTGGGGATCGAGGCGATGCCCGACGCGCCATGGCCGCCGCTCGGGGCCTCGCCGTCGTCGTCGGAGCGGTCCAGGGTCTCGCCGCGGATCACCGCGGCGATCTCCTCGCCGGTCAGGGTCTCGTATTCCAGCAGACCCTGGGCCAGCCGCTCGAGATCGCCCGCCTGCTCGGTCAGGATCCGCTTGGCGGTTTCATAACCTTCGTCCACCAGGCGGCGGACCTCGGCGTCGATCATCCGCTGCGTCTCCGGCGAGGCCGAGGTCTGGCCGTAACCGGTCCCGAGATAGGACTGCTGCTCGTTGGCGTAGTCGATGTTGCCGAGCAGCTCCGACATGCCGAACTGGGTGACCATCGCCCGGGCGATCCGGGTGACCTGCTGGATGTCCGAGGACGCGCCCGAGGTCACCTTGTCGGGACCGAAGGTCAGCTCCTCGGCCACCTTGCCGCCCATCGCCATGGCGATCTTGGAGCGATACTTGGTGTAGCTCACCGACAGGTGGTCCCGCTCCGGCAAGGACAGCACCAATCCCAGCGCGCGGCCGCGCGGGATGATGGTCGCCTTGTGGATCGGGTCATGGTCGGGGACGTTGAGACCGACGATGGCGTGGCCGGCCTCGTGATAGGCGGTCAGCTTCTTCTCATCCATGGTCATGACCATGGACCGACGCTCGGCCCCCATCATCACCTTGTCCTTCGACTTCTCGAAGTCGTCCATGGTCACCATCCGCTTGCCCTGGCGCGCGGCGGTCAGGGCCGCCTCGTTGACCAGGTTGGCGAGATCGGCGCCCGAGAAGCCCGGCGTGCCGCGCGCGATGACCTTGAGGTCGACGTTCGGGGCGAGCGGCACCTTGCGGGCGTGGACGTTGAGGATCTTCTCGCGGCCCATGACGTCGGGGTTCGGCACGACGACCTGACGGTCGAAGCGGCCGGGACGCAGCAGGGCCGGGTCGAGCACGTCGGGGCGGTTGGTGGCGGCGACGAGGATCACGCCTTCGTTGGCCTCGAACCCGTCCATCTCCACCAGCAGCTGGTTGAGGGTCTGCTCGCGCTCGTCGTTGCCGCCGCCGTAGCCGGCGCCGCGATGGCGGCCGACGGCGTCGATCTCGTCGATGAAGACGATGCAGGGGGCGTTCTTCTTGGCCTGCTCGAACATGTCGCGCACGCGGCTGGCGCCGACGCCCACGAACATCTCCACGAAGTCGGAGCCGGAGATGGTGAAGAACGGCACCCCGGCCTCGCCGGCGATGGCGCGGGCGAGAAGCGTCTTGCCGGTGCCCGGAGGGCCGACCAGCAGCGCGCCCTTGGGGATCTTGCCGCCGAGGCGCGAATATTTCTGCGGCTCCTTGAGGAACTCGACGATCTCCTCAAGCTCCTCCTTCGCCTCGTCGATGCCGGCGACGTCGTCGAAGGTGACCTTGCCGGACCGTTCGGTCAGCAGCTTGGCCTTCGACTTGCCGAAGCCCATGGCCCCGCCGCGCGAGCCGCCCTGCATGCGGTTGAGGAAGAAGATCCACACCCCGATCAGGATCAGCATCGGCAGCCAGAAGCCCAGCGTCGACAGCAGGCCCGAGGACTGCTGAGGCTCGACCCGGATTTCGACGCCATGACTGCGCAGATCGGGGATCACGTCGGCCCCGCCCGGCTGAATGGTCTGGAATTCGGCGCCCGAGCCGAGACGGCCCGTGATGCGCTCCCCGTCGATCAGGACGGAAGACACCTGATCGTTTTCAACCCGCTCGAGGAAGTCCGAGAAGGTGATTCGGGCCCCTTGGGTGCTGCCGCCGCCTTCCTGGAAAACGCTGAACAGCGCCACCAGCAGGAGGATGACGGCGGCCCAGAAGGCCAGGTTCTTGGCGTTTCCCAACTCTGAACTCCGATTCGCTTGGCCGGTCGCTCTGGTCACATAGGTATCACACGTCATCTATCAACGCGCGGCTACCGTTCATTTCACTGGATGGGAGACTTAGCGCGAAATGCGCGCGGGCAGAAGGTCCGTGGCGATCACGTCGCCGAACCCCGCCAGAGGGACCGCGAAAAGGGCGCCGCCGACCCGCAGGCTCGGCGTGACGCTGTAGAAAGCGCCCGCCTGCACGTCATTGAGTTGGACGTCACGGCCGGTGGGTTGGTCGAGATTGAGCGACACGCCCCAACGTCCGTTCTGAAGGCCCCACTTCAGGGTCTTGCCCCCCTGAGGCAGAGCCTCGCTGCGGACGGTGAAGTCCATGCCCTTGGCCCGTTCGGTCTGGGCGTGCGCCGCCGTCGACCCAAGCAGGGTCGCGATGGTCGCGCTCAAAACCAAGGTCCGAATGGACATCTTCACCGTCAAAGGGCCCCCTGCGCCCCGCAGACCACGTCCGGATAGTCCGTGCGCGGCCGTCTCTCCGATTAGAAGCCCCTGGCGCGGCGGGTCAACCGGCTGCTGGCCGACCAGGAGACGATGATAGGGGCGGTGCTGCTGGGCAACAACCTGGTCAACATCCTGGCCTCGGCCCTGGCCACCCAGGTGCTGACGGCCCTGATCCCCGGCCCCTGGGGCGTGGCGGCCGCGACGGCGATGATGA